>CAYTJI010000256.1:0-3610 GCA_964438065.1 uncultured Desulfobacteraceae bacterium
GGCGCTCCCGAAGGGTAAACTATTTTCAAAAATCCCAGCCTTTATGGCCGCATTCAAAGTGATCCCGGAGATTGGCGCAGGGATTGCGCAAAAAGGCCATTTATGGATGGAAACCATCTACTTTTACAACAGCTTAAAATTTATATGAAAGACGTGAAATGAGCAATATTATGAAGGATGTACTGTATGCTGTCAAGCGGGTTCTGCCCGCTTACTGGCCCGGACGCGCCAAATACCGGGTGCGGTTTTCCAGGCCGAAAGTCGTCTATATCCTTGCCATGCCGCGGACCGGTTCAACGTTGGCAAAACGATATCTGGGGGATCACAACGCCTTGCTGATTGCTCCGAATCAGACGTATCGGCACTCCTGGAGGATGGCCGTCAAGTCCGGATCGGAGTGTATTGTTATCGACAAAAGAACAAACAATCTGGACAGGGAAAAACTGAAGAGAATTTATGTCGATTATGGCAATCAGGTCTGGTTCGCCGGAGTTATCCGTGATCCGCGGGATCAACTTGTATCCCTCATGGAGACGGACCGACATGAAAAAGTGCCGAGAACAGAAGAATTCTGGCCCTACTGGCTGGAGAAATGTCAGTTGCTTTTCGATTTCGCAAAAGAGTGTGCTGACAGAGGGGGAAATATTTCTCTGATCCGCTATGAGGACATGGCGACGAATCCAAACGGTGTGAAATACGATTTTCTCAGGTGGCTTGGAATTGAGGCCAGGGCCGGAGAGGTCTCCTCGGAGTATTCAAACATTGTAGATGAGATTGCCACATGTCAGGATAACTCGGAAGACTGGAAAACGCACCGGAACCGTAAGGTTCACAAAAATTCCATCGGCAGATGGCGACGGGTCCGGAATCCTGTTGCCATGAGAGTGATCACGCATTACAGGAAGTCAACCCGGGTGGCGGCGCTCATGGAACGTCTGGGTTATGAAGAAGATGTCAAACCTGTTGCAAGGGATTTCGAGGGCATGACCTTTCTCGGACCCTATGATGGAGATTCGGCAGATTCATGAGGGTGCAAACATGAAGAGCGGTCCGGCTGCGACATCGCCGATATGGATGTCCTGGATAAAACCTGCTGAATGTTCAGGATCTTTTTGACGACAAAGATGATGAATGAGAACAAATCGGTAAAAAACTTCCAGGCAAAGACGCTGGCAAATGCGGGTCGCCATCCGGTGCTGCCGTTTATTATGCCACTGGAGGAACATACCGCAAGCGTATGTTGTAAAGAATTGCTTCGCATTGTCCCGGGCAAGCGTGCGGTGCTGTTGAGTGAATGGGGAGAAAGGCAGGTGATTGCCAAAGTGTTTTTTCGACCGTTCCGGTTCCGGCAGCACATCCGACAGGAACTGGAAGGCGTTCAGGCACTGAAAAAGGCCGGGATTTCCACTCCTGATCTGCTTTATGAAGGAACTGCGGAAAATTCATCGGTTGGCGTGCTGCTGTTTGAATATGTACATCCTGCTGTAGATCTCATAAAGTTCTGTGGCCGTTCCGACAATCACAATGAAAGGGATGATGTATTGCGCCGACTCATGAGACTTCTTGCAGGAATGCATGAAAGGGGTCTCATCCAGAATGATCTGCACCTGAAGAATTTTCTTTTGAAAGGACAAACCATTTATTGTATTGACGGGGCATCCGTCAGCGCGGACCGGTCCGGCAGGTCAGTGAGGATTCCGGACAGCCTGAACAATCTGGCATCGCTTCTTTGCCTGATGGATTTTCAGGACAGGTCCCTGGTCAGGGATCTGTTTGCCGCTTACGCCGAAGCGCGGCAATGGAGAAAAATCGATCCATTGTTCGGACAGTTAAAACATTGTATCGAACGGAAACTGAAACACCGGATGAAGAAGAAAGGCAGGAAAGTATTTCGAAACACCTCTGAATTGATCTGCAGAAAATCGTTTTTCCGAGTCGTGCTTTGCCGGCGTGTGAAATATTCACCCGGCATGGCGGCCTTTCTGGACAACCCGGACCATGTTCTTGAAGAGGCGTCTTCGCGGATGATCAAAAGCGGCCATTCATCGACAGTGGCGAGACTGGAAATTGATGATATGGATTTGGTGGTCAAGCGATACAATATCAAGGGATTTCGGCACGGGGTACGGAGAAGCGTTAAGAATACCCGGGCGGCGAATTCATGGAAAAACGCCTGGATGCTGTCGATGTTGGGGATTGCCACCCCTGCACCTGTTGCTCTGGTCGAGTGCCGGTTTGGGCCTTTCAGAGGCCGATCTTATTTCATATGTGAATATGTCGACGGACCCTGTGTTATAGACTTTTTCAGTCGTGCGGATTTCAACGGGAAACAATCCGTCGCACGGCAGATTACAGATTTATTTAAAAATTTGAGACGCGCAAAAATCAGCCACGGCGATATGAAAGGAACGAACATTCTCGTAAAGGACCAGAAACCCGTCCTGGTTGATCTGGATGCCATGCGTGTTCATTGGAATTCCCGGCATTTCATATCTGCCTGTGAAAAGGACAAAGACCGTTTTTTGAAAAATTGGCTGAATACCCCTGATGTCATTCGGCTGTTTGACGATCTGCAGAGCCTTGAGACAACCTCATGAGTTTTCTGATTAATGAAAGGCTGGGCCTTTGTTCAACGCACAAGGCAGGTGCCGGGCCAATGAAAAAGTGATCATTCTGAAAATCTCACATTTCCCCGGCATGACACATCAGCTTTCTTTCGAGATGATCCGATACTTGCAGGACGAAGCAATGTGACAAATTCGGCTTTCGTGAGTCGAGATCCGGCGGTGAGACAATGATCTTATTATGGAGATGAAGCGGGAATGAGCAGAATGGCACAGGACAGAGAAAACCCGATCACTGTCTGCATATTGGGAATGCATAGAAGCGGCACCAGTTGCCTGACCGGGTGCCTGGAAGATGCCGGCGTTTTTCTTGGAGAGGTGTCACGACGGAATGATTTCAATGTTAAAGGGAATCGGGAGAACAAAGATGTTCGATCCCTGCACGATGTGTTGCTCAAAGAAAACGGGGGAGGGTGGGATGAACCTCCCCCTCGTGTAACGTGGAAGAAAAAACACAAAAAGACCAGAGACAGGATTATTCGTGGTTTTAGCAATCATCCGATATGGGGTTTTAAAGACCCCCGCACATTGTTGACGCTGAACGGGTGGCTTGAGGCCCTCCCGGACTTGAAATTCGCTGGAATATTCCGAGACCCTTTACTGGTCGCCCATTCCCTGAAACGCAGAAACGCTCTTCCATTGGAAAGAGGAATGGATCTATGGTGCCTGTATAACAGGAAACTGATTCAGTATCATGACCTCTTCGGTTTCCCGCTTGTCTCGTTCGATGAAGATCCTTTTCAATTTACTGAAAAGGTGCGCCGGTTGATAACTCTGTTGGGATTAGGCCTGGACACGGGAAATGTTGACTTTTTCAGACCTGAGTTGCGGCATGTCAACACGGATGAACGCAGGGAACTTCCAGACCAATGCCGGCAGATTTATGACGATCTCCGGGAAAGAGCAATCTAGATTAGTGCCCATCCATAAATGAGTCCCGCCATGGCGGGATTTGGCCAAGATCAAGGCGTGCGAAAAAAATAACC
>CAYTJI010000257.1:0-3600 GCA_964438065.1 uncultured Desulfobacteraceae bacterium
ATATTAAAAGCATAATTTCCTTTTTGAAAATAGTTTATGCAGGTTTTAGGTGGAATCTTCCGGACTAAAAAAATGTCCGTAAACCGTTCATCATCGCGGGCCCGAAAAAAAAGCAGGCCATGGCCCCTAAAGAGAGAAACGGGCCGCAAGGGCTGCGGGCCCGGAAACCCTTTCCCGCAACGAGCAGAAAGACAACCCCGACAACGACACCTGCCACAGAGGCCAGCAGAACCGTGAGATACAGATACCGCCACCCCATCCAGGCCCCGATCATGGCCAGGAGCTTGATGTCTCCGCCACCCATGCCTTCCCTTCCGGTTATTTTTTCATAGACAAAGGCGATAATAAAAAGTGATCCCCCGCCGGCCAGGGTTCCGATAATTGCGTCCTGCCATGAAATGGTTCCGGGCAGGAGAGACACCGCCCATCCCGCAGCAATGCCGGGCAGGGTAATCACATCCGGGATGATCCTGTGGTGGAGATCAATAAAACTGGCGGTCACAAGACTCGCGGTGAAGAGGAAAGAGAGAATATATTGATAACTCAGTCCGTATCTGATAAACAAAGCTATACTGAGCAGCCCTGCCAGGGCTTCCACAACGGGGTAATGCCATGCCATGGGCGTGCCGCAGTACCGGCATTTTCCCCGGAGAATAAAGTAGCTGAGCAGAGGGATATTATCGTAGAATCTGATCTTCCGGCCGCACTCAGGACAGCTTGATGGCGGGCTGACGATCGATTTTTTTATGGGCAGGCGGTAGATACACACGTTCATGAAGCTGCCCAGTGCGAGACCAAGCAGGCCGGACCAGCAAACCATCAACAGACCTGAGCCCATAGAAACGCTCCCCGGGTTTTTAAAATGGCAAAACGGAAATCCACTGGAAAGGGTGGCAAACCACCGGTTTTTTTAATAAATCCGGACAACCCGCAACAGCGCTTAATTAATCGTGTATGCGATGTCCTGGAAAACGGGGGGCTGATCGCCTATCCAACGGATACGTTTTACGGGATCGGATGCGATCTTTACAATAAAAAAGGCATACAGCTTATTTATCGGCTGAAAAACCGTCCACTTAAGAAACCCTTTTCGTTTGTCTGCGACAGCCTCAAGGAAATCAGCCGGTACGCCATTGTTTCGAATTATGCGTACAAGACCATGAAGAGGTTGCTGCCCGGACCCTACACGTTTATTCTGGAGGGCACGAGGCTGGTGCCGAAGATTATGCTGACCAGAAGAAAGGCCGTAGGGATTCGTGTCCCGGACAACAGGATCTGCCTGGCGATTGTTCAGACCTTCGGTCGTCCGGTCATCAGCACCAGTGCGGGCTACGATGATCCGCATGCCATTCAGGATGCCTATAGCTCGCATCTTGATGTGATTGTTGACGGCGGGGCACTTGTACCAAGTCCTTCGAGCGTCGTGTCCCTGATCAATGATGTCCCGGATGTTATCCGTGAAGGGAAAGGGGATGTGAGTATCTTTCGCTAAGAGGGAAGGGGCCTGTCAGCGCATTGTCGGGGAAGTTGCCATACCCCCCCATCGGTATTCGAATCTCGGCTGAATATTCTGGAATAACCTGGTGATGGATCGGGTCGTGTTCCTGATCAGGGATTTCCAAATTTCCATCCGGTTTTTCCGGGGATAGACCAGCGTAACATCTCCCTTGATGCCTACCAGGGCCTTTGCCGCGTCCACCGCATCCTCAAAGTTTCCCAGATCATCCACTAAATCCAGTTCCTTTGCCCTGGCCCCGGAAAAAACGCGACCGTCCGCAATTTCTTTTACCTTCTCCAGAGGCAGGCCCCTGCCGGTAGCCACCGCTGCCACGAACTGCCCCTGGATATCCGCAATCAGGGAGTCAATGATCTCCCGGTCCCTTGTGGTCAATGGCCGGTGGGGAGATCCGATATCCTTGAATTCGCCACTTTTCAGCACCTCGAATTTGACACCGATTTTATCCATCATCTCGTCAAGTCGCAAAAACTCCATGATCACACCAATACTGCCGGTGATCGTGCCGGGATTGGCAACAACCCTGTCGGCTGCCGAGGCAATATAATAACCACCGGAAGCGGCAACCGCGCCAAGGGAAGCGACAACCTTTTTTTGGGCCACGGTTTTTCGAATTTCACGATAGATTTCCTGGGTGGGGCCGACGGCACCGCCCGGAGAATTGATTCTCAGGACAATAGCCTTTATTTTTTTGTCCTTTCTGAACTTGATCAGCTGTGATGTGATCGGTTGAGATTCGACGATGGGGCCATCTATAGGGATGACTCCGATTTTATTCAGAAAGGCCAGATCCGTGGAAGGCCCGCCCATTTTGAGAACAAAGAATATGGATGAGCCCAGAAGCAAGGCGATGACGGCAAGAATAATTAAAACGGTCAGTATGGGACGTTTGCTTTTTGTCATGAAATGGCCTTTATGGCCGGGGATCAGGAACCCTCAGACGGAGCAGTCGGATGGCATTTCGAGACCCACGGGTAACTTCAAAAGGTCTCAATTTGAGACCTTTGAAAAGCTGCCGCTTTTGCACCAACTCGGTATCAGACTCATAGTCCGGGATCTTCGACTTGATTTGGCACAAAATCGGTCATTTTTTAACGGTCTCATTTTACGGCCGGTTATGTTCGGGGATGCAGGAACCCGGAACCGGGCTGGGTATGACCCCCGGACGTGTCCGGGGATATGTGTCGTCAGTCCCTGCGTATCTGACGACGATCAATCCACCGGTTTTTCGGATTCCGCACCAGGAGTTGCGTCTTCACCTGATTGCGATGTTCCGGAAGGATCTGCGTCCGGCGCTACAGGGCTGTCCGCTTCGGACAAATCGGTCTGAGCGGGCTCCCTGCTTTCGGCGGACATTTCATCCGGTGTTTCTTCTGGCGCACTTTGTACGGCTTCGGCCGGGGGCTCCGCCTCACCGTCGATTGCGTCGGATGAAGCCTTTCCTTCAGGTTCCGTTCTTTCAGCGGATTCTTCCTGCTCCTGTTGCTCCTGAAGGTCCAGCATTTTCTCCATCAGCATTTCCCCGAGGTTGGATGTCGCCTCCTGAGGGTTGTCCAGGTAGCTTTTGAAACTGTTTTTTTCGCTGCTTTCATCCAGCCTTCGAATGGAAAGGCCTATTTTTTTCTCTTTCCTCGAAACATTAAGGACTTTGGCCTGAATAACGTCATCAACCTGGAACTGGGCCATAGGATTTCCCCGTCTGTCCGATGAGATTTCAGAGACGTGCACAAGACCTTCGATCCCTTCTTCCAGTTCAACAAAAATTCCGAAGTCGGTCACATTGGTCACCGTGCCCGTCACCCGGGTGCCGGGCTTGTATTTTTCCGGAATTTCATCCCATGGATCAGCGGTCAACTGTTTGATCCCAAGGGAAAACCGTTCGTTTTCCTTGTCAATATTCAATACGACAGCCTGTACTTCCTGGCCTTTCTTGTAGAGTTCCGAGGGGTGTTTCACCCGCACTGTCCAGGAAATATCGGAAATGTGAATCAGGCCGTCAATGCCTTCATCAATACCGATAAAGATGCCGAAATCGGTGATGTTTTTGATTTTTCCCTCAATTACGGTACCCACGGGATATTTCT
>CAYTJI010000258.1:0-3599 GCA_964438065.1 uncultured Desulfobacteraceae bacterium
TGCCTGCCTGTCCCGTTAAATTCACGATAGTGACAGCGCAGCGTATTTAATCGGGACGGTTATTTTTTCGCACGCCTTGATCCTGGCCAAATCCCGCCATGGCGGGACTCATTTCTGGATGGACACGCATTAATTGCCGGGCAACGGGATTAGGACGCTGGCGCTTTCCCTGTTCCCAAACGTGGGAAGACACGGTCGCCACGGGTATCGGGACATCCGGGAGCGGTTTTTTCACAATGTGGGCCGCTGGTTCGGCACCCGGTAAGCATTGACGACCCGATTGAGAAGCGGAAGCAGCCTGGTGTGGTAGATGTTGTCCCATACATAGTCCCTGATAACTTTCCGGAACATCTTCTGAGGCCTCAAGTCCCTGATAAAATCAAGGATTCGTCGGGCAATTTTCTCCGGCGGGTCGTTGAGATCGAATATGCAGACATCTTCGCCGCCGATCTCGAGAAAGGGTGGAATGTCTGAGCATACAACCGGCAACTTGATCATGCCGGATTCCAGAAGAGGGATTCCAAAGCCTTCCTGGATGCTGGGTAAAAACAGGATATCGGCTATCAGATAGAGGTCCCTGATCGTGATGCGGTCTGCGGACAGGCTTTCACCGCTCGCATACCGGTATTCGGCCATGATCAGGATATCATCTTCAATCCCAAGATCCTTGGCCATTTTTTTCAGTTTCAGATAGTATTCCAGGCTTTTTTCTTCATGCGGGTCGTGGGCGCCGGTGATCAGCATCCGGGCTTTTATGCCGGCATCCTGCAATGCCCGGGTCACACGAATGGATAATTCCATGTTTTTGCGGGGATGGAGGCGTGAAGGCTGAACCATGAGGAATTCGCTTTCGAACAGCGACTGTTCCCGGATAAAGCGGACCGTGTTCGGGTCCAGCTTGAAAAAGTGGATCGGGTCAATGCCGTTCGGGATGACCGATAACCGTTTTCCGGATCCGTAAAGGTCCGAGAACATATCCCTGCGGCTTTGGGAAATGGCCACGTAATGGATACCTGCGTAGGCGCGTTTCAGGATGTTCCAGGGAAAAAGATCCAGGTGCGCCGGGTAGTCGGGATAAAAATAGGGAGAATCATGGTTCCAGCTGATGACGGGGATTTCTTCTTCCCGGCCGATCCGGTGTAACGCCAATGCGAATGGCAGATTATACGGCATGGTCAGGACATTGTGAGCAATCAGGACATCGAATCCTTCAAGGGATTTCGTGAGATATCCGTAGATTTTTTCAGTAAGCGCCTCCATTTTTTCCGTTTGGCCTTCCCGCCCCATGTGATGGGCCTCCAGAACCTGTCTGCATCGGGAACCGAGGAGGGGGTTGATCTCGATTTCGCATTTGTCGGAAAACCTTCCGCCGTCTCCGGCAAATACCTTCACGTTGTGATAAAACCGGTTCAGTAGCGAGGCCTGCTGACGGATGATTTCTTCAACCCCACCAACAACCGGAGGGCAGGAATAGTGCAGCAGGGCGATATTGTACTTCATTTATCGGCCTCCGCATTGGATTTCAAGCGTATGGATAAGATGGATCAGCGACCGTTCCAGGACCTCATATGAAAAATATCGTTTGCCCAGCGCGTAATTTTTCTCGACCATCTTTTCTTGCCGGCCGGCATCCTGCAGGACTTCATATATCGCTCTTATCGTATCTTCCGTGACGAAACCCTCGATGGTAATGGTGTCGAACCCTTTTGGCTCTATGTCTGCAATGTAAATAGAGTACCGGTTCACGACAATGGGCTTCCGGTAGTATATGCTTTCCAGAAACGCATTTCCAAAACCTTCGTATCCCGAGGGATAACAGACCAGGTCGGCACAGCAATAGGCGTCACCGATGGTGTATTCCTTTTGTGCTTCATGGTTCGATGTTCCTTCCGGTCCGATAAGATGGTCTATGGAGACCGTTTTCACCCCCAGTTTCCGGGCATACTGTTTGATTCGCCTGTGATAAGCCGAACCCTCATCGTCCGCGGAATGGGATATGACGAGGCTGGGATTTTCAAGGTTCATGAGACTGACGATTTCCAGGCTCCGTTCAACCCATTTACGCGGCACAACGCGTGCCGGGTGCAGGATAAAAAGGTCGTGTTCCGCCAGGCCTGCCGCCCGTTTCAGTTCATTCAGGCACGCCCGGGAAGCGGGTGGCGGAGAAGCGAAGTCATACACATTCGGGATCAGCGTATTGGATATGCCTTTTCGATAACTCAACTGGTGACTCGCGATAGAGTTGATAACGACATGTTGAACAGTAGGAAGATCGGGTGGAAACGCGCAGGCCAGATAGTCTTCAATGCAATTCACCAGAAACCGGTCCCTTTCCCAGGGAAAGTCGTGGTGATGGGCGACGGTGGGAAAACCGGTTTCGGCAATGAATTCCATCAGCGCCAGGGCAAGCGGTATGTTCAGGGGAATCGCCAGGGCATTTTCCGGAATAATGAGGTCGATATCGAACATCTTCACAAATGCGTAAATCTTTTCTTTCAGATACTCCCGGAGTTGATGGATCTGTTCGGTCATTTCCGTATTCCGGATTTGCCGGCCGAAAATCCGGTCATTGATCACCTGGATATCCGGATGGAGGAAGTGGGCCTCGTCCACGAGCATGCATCTTTCCGCGGGCTGGTCGTTTTCCCCGGACAGATAGAAGCATTCATAGTGGTTTCGCTCCAGCACGGCGGCCCATTTTCTGACCTCAAGCGAAACCCCGTCAGTGCCGGCGATGCGAGTTGAAATGAAGCCGATATTGCGGAAATCATGAAGATTCGTTTTTGACAAAATTTCCCCTCCCCGGTTTGACCGTCTCTGAGCCCTGGAGACCTATGAAAAGGGACCACTTTTGCTCCCTCTCGGCGTGTGCCTGTGCGTGGCCTGTCTGCCGTGCAGACGGGACAGGCAGGCACGCAGACAGGTGTGGCGTACCGGATGTACGCCTCCGCATAATTCCTTGATTTCCCGGGCCTTGCGCAAAAATTCGCATTTTCGGATCGGAAACTCACCCGTGCCCCAAATTTCATTTCCGGATGGACACGATGTATTTTTTTAACGGCAGGCGGCCAAAAGCAAGGAATCCGCCTACGGTGGTTATCGAAACATCATATCAAATGTTGAGGGTTTTGTAAAAGCTGGTTTATGCCGCTTTGCGGCAGTCTATGAGAAACGAACTTGAGTTCGTTGGAAGTCCAATGCTTGAGACCTATGAAAAGGGACCACTTTTGCACCCACTTGGCGTGTGCCTGTGGTGTTCGCGTAGCAACACCACCCGAAAATGCCGCTTTTGATGATTTCTGAAGATTTGCCCGTCCCTCAGTGATCAACGCCGTTTCCAACCCGTTTAAAGTATATGACATGAGGACTTGAACCGGGCACCCTTCCAACCTTGAATCTTTCGTCCATCACACCCGGATCCGGATCATGATTAAAACAGAAAAACAGCATGGTTGACTTTTTAATTTCACATATAGAATATATCGTCATTATTTGGAACCTAAATCCTGCATAAACTGTTTTCAAAAATCCCAGCCTTTATGGTCTCATTCAAATTGATGCGTATCATGCAAGCACAACATTCCCATAACTTGCTGATA
>CAYTJI010000259.1:0-3599 GCA_964438065.1 uncultured Desulfobacteraceae bacterium
GGGGGGTGTCCGTCTCCGGAATTTTCCGGTCGGATTTCCCTGCGGCCGGTAATGCATTTTAAGGGACGCGTGCTTCAGGTCAGAGATTTCCCGGAGGGGACGCCCATCAGCTATGGAAGAACGTATTATACTGACGGGCCGCGTCGGATCGCCATCGTGTCTGCCGGCTATGCAGACGGTTTGCCCAGAAGCATGTCAAACAGCGGAAATGTGCTCATCCACGGGACCCGGGTGCCGGTTGTGGGCATGATATGCATGAATCTCACTACCGTGGATGTCACGGGAATCACGGGCGTGCGCCCGGGAGATGAAGCGGTTTTTCTGGGATCCCAGGGCGATCAGGTCATTACCGGCGACGACATGGCCGGAAGTGCGGGGACCATCGCCTATGAGGTGTTCTGTTCCCTGGGTTCGAGGCACAAAAAGGAATATCTGTCATGAAAGAAAAAATTGGCGCCGTGCTGTCCGCCAGTATTGAGCAGTGTTTCAGCCTTGGGGCACTCAGAAAGACGGATCTGCCGGATTACGTTATCGAAGTACCGAACAGCCCTGATCATGGCCATTTTGCCACAAATCTGCCGCTGGCGCTTGCGTCGGCCCAGAAACGGCCGCCCCGTGAAATCGCCGCGGCTATTGTTTCGCATCTCAGCGATGCGGAAGGAATGATTGAGAAGGTTGAGATAGCTGGCCCCGGCTTTATCAATTTCTGGATCAGACCCGATGAATGGTATGGCTGTCTGACGGACATTCTCGCGTCCGGGGAAGATTATGGTCGGAACGACACGGGGAATGGTCGGAAAATACTGGTGGAATTTGTGAGCGCCAATCCTACGGGACCGCTTCACGTGGGACACGGCCGGGGCGCGGCTTTGGGGGATACCCTTTGTCGGATCCTCTCATTCAGCGGCTATGATGTGACCCGGGAGTTTTATGTCAATGACGCAGGTCAGCAGCTCAGGTTGCTGGGTGAGTCCATATTCAGCCGGTTCAGGCAGATGGATGATCCGCAATACCCGTTTCCTGAAAACGGGTATCATGGAGATTATATCATGGATCTGGCCCGGACAATTTCCGCGGACACGGACTTGACAGGCCTTTCCTTGGAAGATGCTGTTCAGGTCTGTGCTGAAAAAGGAAAGGAGATTCTCTTTGAAGAAATCCGGGAGACGCTGAACCGGTTCGGCGTACATTTTGACGTCTGGTACAATGAGACGGAACTCTTCCGTTCCGGCCTTTTCCAGCGAACCCTTGATACGCTCAGAGCCGAAGGCCGGCTCTATGAGCATGAAGGCGCGGAGTGGATAAGAACATCCGAATTCGGTGATGACAAGGATCGGGTCATCCGGAAGAAGGACGGTCAGTTTACCTATTTCGCGTCGGATATTGCCTATCATTTGCAGAAACGGTCCCGGGGATTCGACCGGGCGATCAATGTCTGGGGCGCGGACCATCACGGGTATGTGCCCCGGGTGAAATCCGCTCTTCTGGCGCACGGGATTCCGGAAAGCTGGCTGTCTGTCCTTCTCATTCAGCTTGTCAAGCTCTGGAAGGGAGGCCGGGAGCTCAAGATGTCCAAGAGGGCGGGAGCCTTTGTCACCCTTCAGGAACTTGTCGATGAGGTGGGCGTGGATGCGGTCCGGTTCGTTTTTCTCACCAAGAGTCATGACTCACCGCTTGATTTTGACATGGATCTTGTGAAAAAACAGGACAGTGAGAATCCCGTCTATTATGTTCAATATGCCCACGCCAGGATCTGCAGCATCTTCAGAAAGGCGTCGGAAGAAGGGATATCTCTGCCTGAAGATCCGGGAGATTTTCTGAAAAGCCTTGTTCTGGAGGCGGAACTTGCCGTGATCCGGAAAATGGCCGGATTCCCTGCCCTGCTGGAGGACATCAGCCTGAGGCTGGAGCCTCACCGCCTGACTTATTATTTGAATGATCTGGCGGCCATGTTCCACAGGTATTTCAATCTGGGGAACAAATTCGCGGATCACAGGATTATCACCGGGAATCGGGAATTTCCGTGGCGCGGCTGTTTCTGGCAAAGGCCTTGAAGATTGTTATCGCCAACGGGCTCCGTCTCCTGGGCGTCAGCGCGCCCGAGCGGATGTAAGGAACGTGGGAATCGGGCCGCCGGAAGCGTGACTTCATCCAGGAACAGACAGGAAATAACCCTTCAGGGTGACAGAACGTGGCTTCAAGCAAAAAGGGATCCGGAAAAAATACGGAGAAATACCTCCTGAAACTGACAGCCAGGTCTGCCCTCTGCTGGTTTTTCGTCTTTGTCGGACTCATGGTCTGGATTTTCTTCCTCGGGGTTTTTGTGGGACGGGGAAATCTGCCTTTCAATCTGTTGAACCCGGGGTCGCGTGATGTTCGGGAACCGGCAGGCGAACAGGGGGTGCCGGATCGGGGGTTGAATCAGCGGTCGGTAGAAAATCCGGAATTTGATTTTTATGATGTCCTTTCCTCAAAAAAGCAGGAGGCCGCCAAAAAACACCACCCTGCCGTGCGAAGTGAAAAGCCGCCCAGGACTTCAACTCCAACATCTCGTGTGAAGCCGGCGCGTGTTGCAAAGCCGGAACGAACCGGGCACGGATATGCCCTCCAGGTGGGTTCTTTCAGGGAGAGATCGAGGGCTATGAAACTTGTCGCGCGATTGACGGACAAGGGGTACCCGGTTTTCTGTTCCAGGACAGAGGTGAACGAAAAGATCTATTATAGAGTCGTCTGCGGGCCGTTTAAAAATGAGAAACAGGCCCATGGTTATAAAAAAAATCTGTCCGACAAGGAAGGAATTCCGGCTCTGGTAATCAAAACTGAAAAATAGCGGCCCGGGCCAGGAGTTGAAGTATCGTCGTACGTCTGCGCCCTCGTCGCCTTGCACCTGCCTGCTGCAGGCAGGTCTCCGGCAAACCCGACGCTTGCAGGATGTCGGTGACATCCAATTTTTCCAAAATACCCCAAATGATACGGGACTGACCCTGCCCATGCGAAGAGGTTTAAATGTCGATCCGAAAAGCGGTTATTCGCGATGTTCCGGCGATACAGAGAATTCTGAATGATTTTGCAGGGAGGGATCTGCTGCTGCCAAGATCCTTGAGTGAACTCTATGATCATTTGAGGGATTACTTCGTGCTCGAAGAGGATGGCCCGGGACATTCAATCCATGGGGTTTGCGGGCTGGGGATCTGCTGGGAGGACCTGGCGGAGATCAAGTCTCTGGCAGTCGGTGAAGATTACCAGGGAAAAGGGGCCGGTTCCCGACTGGTTGAAAAGTGTTTGCAAGAGGCATTGTCCCTGGGCCTGAAAAAGGTTTTTGTCCTGACATATATTCCCGGCTTTTTTGTGAGATTCGGGTTCTCGGAAGTGGATAAATCCGTCTTGCCTCACAAGATCTGGGCCGACTGCCTGAAATGCCCGAAATTTCCGGACTGTGATGAAACCGCACTGATGATTGATCTCTGAATTTCCGTTCATCCGGAAATGGTGTATATCCCGAAGGGATGCGGATTCAGGGGAGTTTCCGGAAGTTTTGACCGACATCCTGCAAGCGTCGGGTTTGCCGAAGACCTGCCTGCAGCAGGCAGGTGCAAGGC
>CAYTJI010000260.1:0-3181 GCA_964438065.1 uncultured Desulfobacteraceae bacterium
TCAAAGGCTTTTTCAGGTCCTTGACCGGATCAAACTGGCGGGACTGAACCGGATATCCCTGCAGGCCAGGGTCGATGAATAGATGAAACGTTTGTGGACCGCCGCGGCACTGGCGATCGTATGCCATATCACCCTGTTTTTCGTCCATGTCAGTCGGTTTGCGGACCGGACGATTACGCTGCCCAGGTCCACGTGCGTGACCGTAACCATGTCCTACCGGCGGCCTGCGCCTGCTGAGCAGAAAGAAAAGCCGGTCAGTCCCCGCCGGAAACTCCAAAAGAAGAAAAAGAGCCGGATCCGGAAACCGGTAAAGACGTACAAAAAGCCGCCTTCAAAAACGCCTGTCGTCCGGCCGCGGGAACCGGAACCGTGCGCCTCCGAAAAACCGGAAGACAGGCGAGAACCGGATGCGCCCGAGACCAGGCCCCCGGAAAAAACCCCTAATGAAAAGAGTCACGGGGACAATGTCTCCAACATGCGGGTCCGGCGGGAGGTCGTTCCGTTGTACCGGCAGAATCCCCCCCCGGAATATCCTCTGGCGGCAAGACGAAGAGGCTACCAGGGCACGGTGGTGCTGAACGTTCTGGTCAACGCGGAGGGGAGGGTGGAGAACCTGTGGGTAGCCGACTCGAGCGGTTACCGTCTTTTGGACAATGCCGCTGTCAGGGCCGTTAAAAACTGGTTTTTCATCCCCGGGAAAATTGGGGGAAAAACCGTGAAAATGTGGGTGCGCATTCCGGTTCGGTTCCAGTTGCAATAATGGGGTCAGCCCTTGATATTTGACAAAATAAAAACTGCTGGTACATTTTGGCAGGTTATGCCAGGTAATTTGTCAAATATCAAGGGCTGACCCCATAAGGCTTTGCTTTTGATTGCGGGAAAAATATAAATGGAGAAGAGATATGAAAGGTTATGTGCAGGTTTACACTGGTGACGGGAAGGGGAAGACCACCGCGGCCTTCGGGCTTGCCCTGCGTGCCGCGGGCGCAGGACTCAGGGTGTACATCGCCCAGTTTGTCAAAGGCATGAAATACAGCGAACAGGTTTCCCTTGAGAAACTGTCTGAATTCATCACCCTGAAACAGTATGGCAGGGAGTGTTTCATTAAGAAAGATCCGGAACCGGAAGACATTGAGGCGGCGCGCGCCGGTTTCAGGGAGATCCGTAAGATCATGCGCTCCGGCGAGTATCGGGTGATGATCTTGGATGAAGCCAATATTGCGACGTATTACCGCTTGTTTTCCGTGGAAGACCTCTTGGCGTTTATACGGGAAAAACCCGATGATGTGGAACTGGTGATTACGGGAAGAAACGCGGACCCGCGTGTCATCGAGGCGGCTGATTTGGTGACTGAAATGAAGGAAATCAAGCACTATTACCAAAAAGGTGTTCAGGCAAGGGACGGGATTGAGAAATAATGGGGTCAGCCCTTGATATTTGACAAATTACCTGGCATAACCTGCCAAAATGTACCAGCAGTTTTTATTTTGTCAAATATCAAGGGCTGACCCCATTGGACACGTTGTACCCATGAAAAAATTTCTTTTATACAGTGCGGCGTTGGGCCTCTGTGCCGCCATTGGGTGGTTGATGATTGCCGGTATGCGGATGCGCCGCCCCGTGCGGCCGGTTTATCCCGTATCCCGGCACATTCAATACGCCTTCACCCTGCCTAATCGAACGAACCGTGTGGT
The DNA here is from genome assembly GCA_964438065.1 of uncultured Desulfobacteraceae bacterium. Classification (GTDB taxonomy): domain Bacteria; phylum Desulfobacterota; class DSM-4660; order Desulfatiglandales; family Desulfatiglandaceae; genus CAYTJI01. The sequence goes on from CAYTJI010000260.1 coordinate 1,695, forward strand.
GAAAGGCGTAGTGTTCCGGACCCGGGGGCCGGTAAAGCAAACCGCCGCCCAGTTGTGCGTCCATCTGGAAAGCTCCCATCCCTACCGGCTGCTGGCCGACGGCCTGGGGAACCGGATCCTGTCGTTCGACCTGGATGATTTTCCCCCGTACGCCACACGGGTGATCCAGATTACTGCCGACCTTCGACTATCGGCTGTGCCGAACCGGCTTTCCGGAAAAGAGGAAGATATCGCCGCGTTTCTGCGGCCACAGCCATACTGCGAGTCGGATCATCCGGACATCCGGGCCCTGGCAAAACGGCTGAAAGGTCCGGGTCCCGCGCAAACAGCCGAAAATATTTTCCGCTGGGTTTCCGATAACGTGCAGTATAGCGGCTATCTGAAGCATGCCCGGGGTGCGTTGTACGCCCTGAGGGAGAAAAAAGGGGACTGCACGGAATTCATGTATCTTTTTGCGGCCCTGTGCCGGGCAAGCCATATCCCGGCACGGTGCATCGGGGGCTACGTGTGCCCGAAAAACATGATCCTGAAACCTGCTGGTTATCACAACTGGGCCGAATGCCGGCTGGACAACCGGTGGTGGATCGCCGACCCCCTGACCGGAACCTTCCGGAAAACTCCCGCCCGCTACATTGCCATGCGGATTATCCCGCCGGTCCTGGATGATCCTGCATCGCGGTTCAACCGGTTCAGCGTCAAGGGTGAGGGTATCGAAGCGACGATGAATTGATTTCCTTTTTCAGCAACCCCTGATATCTCCAGTTTTTCAGCTCCTGTCCGCTGTTGTTTGCCATGAAATTTCCTTCCCGTTTTCCCTTCTCGAATTGACATGCCAACTGCTTTTTATCCTGTCCATAACGACTTGAAATAGCGATAAATCGGTATTTTATTCACCTTCAAAAAACAGAAAACAACAAAATAAAATATAAATTGGGTTGACATTATTTTTGAAGTCAAATATAAGTCGAACCGCAAGCCTCTAAAGTCGGCAGGCGCCAGGGCCTGGCCGGATTCTCTGCAAATGGCCTGAGGGCCTTTGTAATAGCCTCACAAACGTATCTTCTCAATTATTTCTCTCCACTGACATTTCCCCTTGGAGACTTTGAGGAGTTGCCGGAAATCCATCTTAATTTTTGTTGTACGGCAGGTCGGTTTCTGAATTTTCCGGGGGACTGATCGGGTTTTCCCGTGACCGCCGGTCCCGTGTTTTTCGGGACGAATGGGAAAAAGGTCTCTGAATCCCATGCCGTCGGGGGGTTGAATATGGAGACAAGGAAGGGCAGGGGAAAAACGTGCTTTTCCCGTTATGTTTTTTCGGTTTTTTTTACCAGTTTCCTGGGAATCCTGATGTCGTTTCCGGTTTTTTCCCGGGCCGCGGATTCATTGTGCGCGGTGGTGAAGATCGAGATCAGGCAGGAACTCACCCTGGAGCGGCAGGCCTTTGATGCGTACATGCGGATCAGAAACGGCCTGTCGCATGTGGGACT
>CAYTJI010000260.1:3191-3589 GCA_964438065.1 uncultured Desulfobacteraceae bacterium
TACGGACGCGGATCGAAACCCCGTGCCGGCAAGTACGGACCCGGACAACACCGGCGCGCTCTTTTTTATCCGCGGAGATTCCGACGGGATCACGGACAACGGGGACGGGACCTGGGACATCCGGGCGGTCGGGCCTTCGTCGGTTGTCGATCTCCACTGGCTCATCATCCCCGCCCCCGGGTCGTCCAACGGACTGGAAAGAGGGACCCTGTACTATGTCGGGGCCAAGCTGACCTATTCGGTCGGCGGTGAGGAAAACACGACCGAAGTGGACCCGGATTACATCTACGTGAAACCCATGCCGGAACTGGTGCTGGATTATTTTCTCCCGGACGACGTGTACGGGGATGATGCCTTCACCCCCGGCATTGAGCCGCCCGTTCCTTTCACGCTCGGGG
>CAYTJI010000261.1:0-3587 GCA_964438065.1 uncultured Desulfobacteraceae bacterium
AAACAGGTAGCTGTGGTATTATTGGCATAATGCTCATTCCATAAGTAGGAAACTCGGGCTAGATAGGGGTTATGGGTGGGTTTGAAAGATGGAATTTCTTAATCCATATCCATATCGTACTGAAAAAACTGGCCGGACTTCGGTGAGGCCGGCTCCGGGGAATATTTTTTGGGTTCCGTCCCCTCCTTGAATGCCTGGAATACCGTGTCCTTGGAATAGGGGCCTGCCAGGAGACCCGTCTTTTTATCAATCTTGGCAAAAACCACCCCTTCAGGGACAGGGAAATCCAGAACCGGGCGTGCTTTCAGGACATCTGCCATGAAATAAAGCCATATCGGGCTTGCGGCCCGGGACCCGGTTTCCCCTTTTCCCATAGTTTTTCTGTCATCGTAACCGACCCACACACCTGTCACAAACTCAGGGGTGTATCCGACAAACCATGCGTCCATCAGGTTGTTTGTGGTACCCGTCTTTCCGGCAGCCGGCCGTTTCAGCTTCTTGATTCGCCACCCGGTTCCCTCCTGGACAACGGCCTTGAGCATGTCGGTCATGATGTACGCAGTCTCCTTTGAAATAACTTCTTTCAACCGAGGCAGGTTCTCCTCGATAATCTGACCGGTCCTGTCCATGACTCTCTTGATGAATATGGGTGTCACGAGCATGCCGCCGTTGGCGAAAACCGCATAAGAACGGGTAATCTCCAGCAGGGAAACACCGGATGAGCCCAAGGCCAGGGACAGGTCCGGACTCAGGCGTGATTTTATCCCCAGATTCCTCGCATATTTGATGGCATATGGGACCCCGATTCTCTTCAGGAGCTTGATCGTAATGACATTCCTGGATTTGCTGAGAGCGGTTCTCAACAGTGTGGGGCCGAAAAATTTCCCCTTGTAATTTTTCGGTTTCCAGATCTCCTCATCAGGATTTTTGTCGGATATGTAGGCGGTATCCACAATCACTTCCGCCGGGCTGATTCCCCAATCCAGGGCCGCGGCATAGATGATGGGTTTGAAAGCTGAGCCGGGCTGACGCCTGGACTGAACAGCCCGGTTATATTGACTGACGGAAAAATCCCGTCCCCCCACCATCGCCTTGACCTCACCGGTATCCGGTTTCATGCAGAGCAACGCCCCCTGTACCTCCGGCGTTTGCTCCAAAGAAACCTCCCAGGAAAAAGGCTTCCTGATTTTCTTTTCCAGGCGGACCATGATGACATCGCCCGGTTTCAGAACCTCGGAAGGATGTTCCACTTTGCGGGCATAATACGCGACCTCAGGATCCGGCGGCCGTGCCCACGCCATGGCGGACAGCGGCAGGAGCCCGGTACCTTCAGCAGTCCAGACACAGATCTCCTTTTTCGTGTCGTCAACTGATTCCACGAGAGCCTTCACAACTGCTCCGGCCACGGCCGGAGACACCCCTTGTTCGTCGAGAAGTTTGCTTTTAAATTCTGCAAACCGTTCAGCCTCCAAATGAGTCAGAGGCCCCCTGTACCCTTCCCTCTTGTCCAGTTCCGACAATCCTCTCAGCAGGGCCTTTCTGGCAGCATTCTGCATGGAAAGATTTACGGTTGTAAAGACCTTCAGCCCCCCACGGTACACAAGGTCCTGCCCGTATTTCGCGATCAGGTAGCGACGCACATGCTCGGTGTAGTAGGGCGCTCTGTTGAATATGTCGTCCGGTTCCGTCCGAATCTCAAGAGGCGTTTCAATGGCCTCTTTAAACTGGGCATAACGGATAAATCCCTCTTTCAACATCCGCTTCAGAACATACCGCTGTCTTTCCTTTGCGCGATCAAAATGGGAAATGGGGGAGTATCTGGAAGGGGCCTGAGGCAATCCCGCCAGAAGCGCCGACTCCGCGATACTCAAATCACGCGCGGGCTTGTCAAAATACGTGCGCGCAGCCGCTTCAACGCCGTAAGCCCCATGACCGAGGTAAATCTGGTTCAGATACAGATATAAGATCTGTTTTTTAGAAAAATTCCGTTCAAGCTGTATCGCCAGGATCGCCTCCCTGGCTTTCCTCCGGTAGGTCCTTCGGGTATTTTTAAGGAGCAGGGACCGAGTCACCTGTTGCGTGATGGTACTTCCGCCCTGTTCTATTTTCCCGGAGACCAGATTCTTATACAGAGCCCGAACAATACCCGGGAGATCAACACCTCCATGCGTGAAAAAGCGGGCGTCTTCCGCTGCGAGGAATGCCTGAATCAGATGTTCCGGGAGGGCTTCCAGGGGAACAACGATTCTCTTTTCAATCCAGAATCGCCCGATAACCTGTCCGTCATCGCTGAAGACTTCCGTGATAACGGGCCGGTATTCTTTCACAGACCCGATATAGGGCATGTTGCTGGACCAGACATACCAAAAGTACCCCCCGACACACATGCCCGGCACAACCATCAGAGAAATGAAGTATACGACGAATTTAATAAGATGTTTCACCTTCAATCGTCTCACCAAAAATTTGCCCGGTTACCATAGCATAAAAAATAACATGTGGATAAGACTAGATAATGATGATGTCCGATGTCTATCCAGCGACAACAGCCGTGTGTCTCAGAACCGACATGCCCCCGTGCGCTTCAACCCGTCGCATCTGCTCTTCATCCGATACCAGAAGTGCACCGCCAAACCCGAGCGCATTAACGGACATGGAGCCGAAAAATTCTCGTGACCGCGGCACAAGCAGCATCCACTCACGTGTAAACAGAAGATTGTAGGGACCGGACTGTCGGCTCCTCTCCGGCATGGATGATACGTTCAGCCCCACGGTCTCAAGCATTTTTCGATACATAGTAAATGCAACCGGCGCCGCCCTCAGCGGGTCAGCCATCAAACCCGCGCGAACCCCCGCAAAAGCATGCAGGAAAGGGAGTCCGGGCACGCGCGTCGGATGATCTTCAGGCGGAGCAGAAGGGAAAAGCGCCTCCATCGGCACCTTCGGTCCTTTATCTGCAATGGGCAACGGTATCATCTGGAGGTGTTTGTGGGGTTGACTGGCCCCGGCGACCCGTCCGCCATTATAAAAAACCAGTCCGTCAAATTCGGCGAGACAGATACAAGCAGCAGCAAAATCCTGACGGGTCAGCAGCGTTTCCTGGTCTTCAAAGGCACGCGTGACCATCAATACATGGTGATCAATTACATTGAATTTGTTCAGGAGACAGACATGGGTATCGGAGATATCCCCAACAAACAGATCTTCCTCATAGGGAAGAAACGGATCAGGTCTGTCCTTCCACGTGTCCGGGTCTGCGGCAGAAAAGTTCAACTTTCTCTGGAGATTTGAAACAATTCGCACACAGAAGTCAACACCGCTGTCTCTGATATATCTTGTTTCAGTGGATATCGGCACCAGCGCACCCGCCTTCAGCGCCTGTTCGGTTGTTTTCACCATGTTTTCCCACAGAGTTCCATATATAAACTTTTGCTCTGTTATCTTCATCTGTTTTTTTTAAAACCTCATCCGGCCGGGCGCCCCATATCCCACTCTACCCGGACGATTTGAAATGTGGGCCCCTCCTGAGAATTTTTGGGCAGATATTTTTAAGACACAATATAACCAGATGAAATGGCGGTATATTT
>CAYTJI010000262.1:0-3581 GCA_964438065.1 uncultured Desulfobacteraceae bacterium
CGAGTGCATAGGCGCCATAGCATCCGCAAAGAATCAGTCCCGTACGCAATAAGGGATCCAACTCGAAAACACTAGGCCTTTTCCGCTCTATCAGTCTCTGGAAAATCAGATACAAAACCACGGAAACAATCATCGCGCCCAGTGGATTCAGAAGCCAGCACAGCACCACCTTCAGCAGGGGCGCCGGGTTGGCAGTACCCCGATAGAACCCCTGTCCGACGATGGCGCCGATCATCATCTGGGAACTGCTGACAGGAATCTTGAGAACCGTCATAAGGGTGACGGTAGTGGCGGCTGCAAACGTGCATATGACCGCGGTCTTCAGGGTTTGTTCGGAAAGGCTGCGTACCGTGGCAATGCTGGAAGCCCCCTGCGACACCGCACCGATCACGACAAACACGCCTATCAGGACCGCAGCGGTTCGAAACCGGACCATGCGTGAGGCGACGGCCGTCCCGAACATGTTTGCGGAATCGTTCGTGCCAACACTCCACCCCAGAAACAGCCCACCCAGATAACTGAAAAAACCTGATATCAATGGTATTCGGTACCTTTAATATGAAGAAAATCCCGGCAGGCGTGCCAATCCCCTGGGTTTGAATGTCTGCACGGGTTACCGCAGGCCTGGTCACGGGACAGGTCCCGAAAGTGAATCGGCTACACCTCGCGCTTGATTGCGAATATGGTCAGTTGATCGGTGATCCTCTCGGCCCTGTCCACCAGACCGGAAATCCACAGAATAATGTCCCGGTAAATGAGCCGTTCCACAGGGTCATAGTCTTTTCTGAAAAGGGTATAAATCAGTTCCTGCTCGATTTTGTCCGCCACAGACTCATCACTGTCGATCCGCCGGGAAATATTCTTGATGTCTTCACATGTTTCAAGAACATCCAGCACAGCCCCCTTGAGACACCGGCATGTTTCGACCCCCAACCGAACCAGTTCCAGTACTTTTCCGTTCAATTCTTCAGGGAGTCGAATATTGTGGGTATAGATCCGTCTGAGAATTTTTTCGCATTTGTTCGGGATCTTGTCCATATGCTCGATCAGAAACATGATATCTTCACGAATTTCCGGCAGCAGGGATTTTTCAAACAGTTCGCTTTCAATTTCCCGTCGCAGGTCGTCTGCCTTGGATTCACATCCGTGTGTCTGCTCCACAAGCGTATGGAAATGGTCGTCAATGTGATTCTGCAGATAATAGCGCATGCCCTCTTCGTACTTGTCCAGCGTCTCATTCACCATGGAGAGGTAATCTTCGATTTTCCTCTTGATGAGCATGTTCTTTTTGAAAAGAAACATATGTGTATCTCCGGAAAAAGTCAGGATCGGCCGGACAGGGGGCATCTTTCAATCAGTCCATCCGCAGTGTCACAAACCTCGAGTATGAGCCTTCCTTGATCAGCATCAGGATGGTGCCATGATCGCCTGTTTTCTCTATAGCGCGCTGGAACTCCTTGACATCATGAATCTTCTTCCGATTGATCTCCTGGATCAAAACCCCGGGTCGAATCCCCTTCAAATCTGCATCGGAACCCGGTGATACCTGCACCACCACCACCCCCTGTTCTTCCTTAAGACCGAACCGCTCAGCCGGCTCCTGGGTGAGATTCCGAACTGTAATCCCCAGCTTTTCCTCAATCGTCGAAGACACGGTCGCCGACGGGGTACTGTCCGGCAGTCTCCCGATGGTCACTGTCAGTGTCTTGTGTTTTCCTTCGCGAAGGACCGTGAGTTTCTTTTTTGTCCCGGGTGGGGTGAGGGCGACACGGTTACGGAACGGTTCGATCTTTTCGACAGGCTGTCCGTCAAAGGAAACAATGATATCACCCTGTTTTATGCCTGCCTTATATGCGGGTGAGTCCTTGGTGACCTGGGAGACGAGAATCCCTTTTTTCTCCTTGATGCCGAATGATTTTGCCAGATCAGGTGTGAGATTCTGTATCACGACCCCGAGATACCCGCGAATCACACAGCCGTTTTTGATCAGCTGGTTTTTAATGGTCTTGACCATGTTGATTGGAATCGCAAAACCAATCCCCATATACCCGCCGCTCCGGCTGAAAATCGCCGTATTCATGCCCACCGCCTTACCTTCCAGATTGACAAGTGGTCCGCCCGAATTGCCGGGGTTGATAGCGGCATCTGTTTGAATGAAATTTTCGTAATCCGCAATCCCGATACTGCTCCTGCCTTTGGCACTCACAATTCCGGCTGTAATGGTATGGGACAGGCCGAAAGGATTGCCCACGGCAATCACCCATTCACCGACCTCCAGCTTGTCGGAATCCCCGAGTGGAAGGACCGGCAGACCTCTGGCGTCGACTTTTATGACCGCAACATCCGAATGCGGGTCCGTCCCAACGGTCTTTGCCGTAAATTCACGGCCGTCCTCGAGCTTAACGGTCACCTTTGTGGCATTTTCCACAACATGGTTGTTCGTCAGGATATAGCCGTCCGTCGAAATAATAAACCCCGAGCCCTGACCCACAACCCGCTGTTTCTTCCGGGGAGCCTTCTGGAGTCCGTGTGGTGGGTTACCCGGATAGGGTCTACCGAAAAAATGTTCAAAGAAATCATCGCCCGGCCCCCGTCCGAAAGGGGGGAAAAAGCCCATGGGGGCCTGCCGTTCCACCTTTTTTTCCACCTGAATAAAGACCACCGCGGGGGAGACCTCTTTGGCCACGGAAGCAAAGGCCTTTCCGGTGATCCGCAGGTTTTCGATACCTTTTTTCCGAGCCTCGCCCCTGGCAATATTCGGAAAGAGCAACAGGCAAACGACAAGGGCAATTACCCGCGGAACGTACCTGGCGGATTGCAGGGGATTGTGGGTATCTGGCATAATGATTCTCCTGTTTTGTTCGTTTCGGTGTCCATACCCCGGAAATGAGGCACGGACAGCCTGTGATGGAGGCTGAAAAACACGCCGGCGGCACAACCTTCACCGATAGCCCGGATATTCGCTGCGTACGTGAAAGAACAAGGGTATTAATATCTCCATGTATGCTTGAAATCAAGTTTTATTCGCGGTCGTCCGGGTGCACGCGTCACGGCCCATATTTTCCAGGAGACTACCGGTTTGTTTCAGGCAGCACTTTCTGCGCTTGTCAAATAACAGGACATAAAGACCCAGGAAAAAACAGACAATATCGCGGACAAGAAGCTGTACAACAGAGAAGGCCTGGTCCGACCCGCCGAAAGAAAAGCATCCGCAGTCAAACTCATGCCCTCTTATCAGGTTAATGGACATGGCAATAATGAAAGCAAGAAGCAGTCCGTTCAGTATCAGGGCCGCTGACCGCGGAAAAAGGCCGAAAATCAGGGCAAGACCGCAGAAAAGTTCCAGAAAAGGGACTAGGATCGCTATCACATTGATTGTACTGCCGGGGAAAAGATAATAACCGTAAATTATTTTTGCGAACTGGGCCGGATTGACAATCTTGTGGCCGCACGCAAGAAGAAACGTCACACCGAGAATCCAGCGTGCGGTCAGTTCAGCCCAGGCATTCTGAAATGGATTATTCTGTTTGCCGCTCAACAGGATAGCCTTTTTCTTCCCACAGAGGATAACCGTCGATAAA
>CAYTJI010000263.1:0-3571 GCA_964438065.1 uncultured Desulfobacteraceae bacterium
TTATATTATTAAGTCATACGGTTTTGGCACGATTACTGCTTAGTATTGAAGCCATGAATACCCGTATGTCCGGTGAAGGTCCGGGGGCCGGACCGCTCCGGGATTGTATCCCGGTTTTCGGCATTTTTATAGACCGTAATCGGGATGTTTGTTGTCTCTCCGGGGATCGTTCCGGCCCGTGACTTCGGGAAACCCGATTTTGGCACCGTGAACCGACCGGCGGGGACATTGCTGAGATGTTGCCGCTGCGGCGGGGTTCGCCTTTCCCGACTCGGCACAAAACAGGGTGTTTTCAAAGTTCCGATATTTCTTATGCGGATGAAGACGGATTCCTTGAGGACAAAAGAAAGGACCAGAAAATGGAAGCGACTCAAATGAGTGGTGAACTGAATGTGGATGCCAAAATAAATGAGGCCGATGTTTATCAGTCCATGGGACTGATTGATGAAGCTATCGATATTTATCAACAGATATTGTTGAGAGAGGATGATGTTGACCCGGATGTGAGAGACGAAATCAGGGAAAAACTGGAACGGCTTCAGAAGAAAAACGAGACCTTTGAAAAAGAGGCAGCCAAACAGATATCCACGGAAAACCTGTCCTATATCAAAGAGGCTTTGGCAATAGAGGAAGATGTCTCGGCTGTTCTTGACAGCGCTTTTGCTTTCAAAGAACTGGGTCTTTTTTCAGAAGCCTGTACAGAATATGAAAAACTCTTCAAACTGGGGTATCCCGCCGCCGAGATCATACCGGAACTGGTCCAGTGCTATCTGGAAACCTGTTCACCCTCTGAAACCATGGATGAAATAAACAGGATGCTGGACCATCAGTCGCTGGAGGAGCGGGAGAAGGCCGAGGTGAAGTATCTGTCCGGTCTGGAAATGGAAAAGAAAGGGCATCATGAACAGGCGTTCGAGTTTTTTAAATCGGCGGAGGAGACTGATCCTGAAAATAAAGAAATCAAGGATAAAATCAATTTCCTCATGGCCAGCCTTTCAACAGGATCAAAATATGACTATCTTCTTAATCAGAAGATCATGAATACCGAGCAATTGAAAAACGCACTGGCCCAGTCCAAGAAATTGGGCAAGAGCGTGGAGTTCATTCTGATCGAACAGTTCAACATACAAAAGGAGGATCTTGGAAAATCCCTTTCCCTGTATTACGGATGCCCATTCAAGAGTTATACGGAAGAGATGCCCACACCGGTCGAGTTGATCAGCAACCTGAAGGAGTCGTTTCTCCTCCACGAACTCTGGGTGCCCCTGTCGTGGGATCAGGAGGGTGTTTCCGTGCTTGTGGATGATCCCAGGGATCTCGGAAAGACGGACAACATCAAGGCCCTGATGAAAACAAAGAAACTGGTGCTGTCCGTAGGAATCAAAGAGGATATCGAAGCCTATATCAAGCGGTTTTTTTCCGACAGGGGTGAGGGCGAAGAGTCCGTTTCAAACGCCCAGGTTGAGGATGTAGACGATTTGATCCCGGATATCTCATTTGAAGAAGAGGAGGAGCGGGAGGAAGATACGGCGGATTACGATGAAGCATCGGGAAAAGTTGTCAAACTGGTTGATCATTTTATCGTCGCCGCCTATCGAAAGAATGCCTCGGATATCCATATTGAACCGTCACCGATCACAAAAAGCCTGACCATCCGGTTCCGTGTGGACGGGCTGTGTCACGAGTACATGAGTGTGCCGAATTCCATGGCAAAGGCCATTCTTTCGCGCATCAAGATCATGAGCGGACTTGATATTGCTGAAAGACGTCTTCCGCAGGACGGAAAAATCAAATTCAAACGGAAAGGGATTCCAACGTTTGAACTGCGTGTGGCAACGCTTCCCTCCGCAGGGGGGTATGAGGATGCCGTGTTGCGGATCCTGGCCAAGGCCGGTGCCATGAAGCTGGATGAAATGAATCTGAGCGAACGCAATCTCTCGGTTTTGAAGAGAATCATATCCATGCCATACGGTCTGGTGCTGGTGGTGGGACCTACCGGTTCAGGTAAGACCACTTCCCTTCATGCCGCTCTCGGGCACATCAACACGCCGGAAAGGAAGATCTGGACTGCTGAAGATCCGATCGAAATCACACAGCTGGGCCTGAGACAGATTGAGGCCAAACCGCAGATTGGACTCAATTTCGCCCGGATCATGCGTTCATTTCTGAGAGCGGATCCGGATGTGATCATGATCGGAGAGATGCGGGATGAGGAGACCGCTTCCATCGGCATAGAGGCTTCACTGACCGGCCATCTGGTTTTGTCAACACTCCATACCAACAGCGCGCCTGAAACTGTTACGCGTTTGCTTGACATGGGTCTGAACGCACTGAATTTTTCCGATGCCTTTCTTGGAGTCATGGCCCAGAGACTGGTCAGGAGGCTGTGCCCCAAGTGTAAAGAGGAGTACCATCCGACAGAAGAGGAATTTGAAGACATCGTAACTTATTATGGTAAGGAATACTTTGAAAAAACGGGCATTGAATACAGTTCTGATCTTACACTCTACCGGGCCAAGGGTTGCGAGGCCTGCTCCAAGGGATACCGGGGAAGGCTCGGTATCCATGAACTGATGGATGGCACCGCTGAAATAAAAAGGATGATTAAAAGGGCAGAGCCCACCGAAATGCTCTTTGAACAGGCCGTCAGGGACGGCATGAAAACATTGAAACAGGACGGGATCATGAAAGTTTTCGACGGATTGACAGATATCAGTGAGGTGCGCAGAGTCTGCATCAATTAGATTTTATTTCCGGATGGCTGTTTTTCTTCGTTTTCGCCCGGTCTGTGGCGGATTGCTGATGCTGGTTTGCTCCATCCGGAAACATCTGTTTCCGGATGGACGCGGCCTGTCAGATATAAAAGCGGGCGTAGTCTCGCACCGAATGGCCGTCAAGCACATGAAACTGTCTTATTTTTTTCAGGGTGACAGGAGAAAACATCCCGATCGGCAGATAGATAATGGTTTTCCCCAAACGTGCAGCCAGGCTTTTGCACCATCCGGACGGGGGTGTGGCGGCCACATACACCACGTGTTTTTCAAGTGAATAATCCAGCGCGGCCATGAGCAGCCTTTCCGGCTTATTGCGTGCCAGATCAAAAAAAGGGTCCTTCCAGATATCATAGACTCTCATCGGCGGGTAGGTCAGCATGAAGCCCCCGTACTGGCATCTTGAAATTCCGGGCCCGTCCATAACCTCTCCGGCCGGGGTGCTGTAAAAGGCCATGTCCGACTCCTGCGAATGTTCCCCCAGCCATGTGACACACCAGGGAAATTCTTCTTTTTGGCTCCCGCCGGAAAGATCTTCCGAAAAGATCACGACAACCGATCCCACTTTTCCCCTCAGAGGTCTTTGTTCCTTCACATAGACCCTGTTTTGAGCGAGATCCCGAATGGTTTCTCTGATATCCAGACCGTCTTCCATGGAACACGTGAACGGGATGATTCTCTGATTTTCTTCAGACCGGATTTCCAGAGCCCGCTTTTTCAGATGATGTCCGTATCCCTCGATAACAATGTCCTCCGGCGGATAGGAGCATATGGAATGGCCTTTGAAACCTTCGCGCCAC
>CAYTJI010000264.1:0-3570 GCA_964438065.1 uncultured Desulfobacteraceae bacterium
GGCTCAATTGAACCCGGAAAAAAGGCGGATATTATTATCGTGGATACCCGAAAACCTCATCTGACACCCATGTACAACCCGTATTCTCATATCGTGTATTCCGCAAAAGGAAGTGATGTTTCCCATTCCATAATAAACGGTCAACCGGTCATGAGACACAGAGAGTTGCTGACCATGGACCTGGATGAAGTCCTGGGGAGGGCCGAAGAAAAAGCCGATCTTGTCAGAAAATGGACTCCGTGCTGACAATTGCACGAATCACTGTTTCCCTTCGGGAACAACCCCTTTCATCCTCTTCGATGTATCGGAATTTTCCGTTATGCCATATCATTACGGATCTGTGGGATTCTCTTTTTGATTGCAGGGAAGCCCTGTTACACGACCATCCCTATTGACGCATGGGCCATATCGACGGATGGGGAAAAGCCTTTTTCCTCATCATTCAATGCCCGCAGCACAATGAGTCAGACAACCACGAACTTCATCGCACTGGGCAGCAGGCTCCTGGGGGTCCCGGAAGTCATTACCCTTGGGGTGAAACCCAATTTTCCGGATTATACCGTCCGTGAGAGGGACCTGATCATCCGCTCCGAACGAATCCTTTTTCCCACGCTGAACTATGCCCAGTTCCTGACAACCATGGGTAAGAGGATATTTCCTTCTCTGGAAACCTATCTTTACGCGGATGAAAAAATCAAACAGACCACCCTCTTTTACATGCTCGGGATTCCCCATCCGCGCACACGGATCTATTATCCACTGCATCATAACGAAATTCTGAATGATTTTTCATTTCCATTCATCGCCAAACTGGCCAGACGTTCCTCGGGCGGAAGAGGCATCTTCCTGCTTCGGAATTCCGAAGATCTTGAAACTTATTTGCGTGCCACGCGGGTTGCCTATATCCAGGAATACCTTCGCCATGAGCGTGATCTGAGGGTGGTTCTGATCAACTACCAGCCCGTCGTCGCCTACTGGCGGGTGCGCGGGTCCGGGGAATTCAGGACCAACCTGTCTCAGGGAGGAAAAATCAGTTTTGAGGATATCCCCGCAGAAGGAATCCGCCTGGCACAGGAATCCGCCGTGAAATGCCGGTTCAATGATGTGGGCATGGATCTCATCCACGCCCGAGGCACGTGGTATGTGATCGAGGCGAATATGAAATACGGACGGGAAGGGTTGAAGATGAAGGGCCTTGACCTGAAGAACATATTGAGAAGCAAACTGCTTTCAGGAGAAATATAGGAGAGGTTTGTCTCCGGGAAGCCCGTCAATACTTAATGCTTTAGATTATAAATACCCTCTATCAAGCCTCAATTCAAAGGTAAAATCGAATATACGAATTGTTAAAAAGCACTCGGGAGAATCGACCGGAACCGGCCGTCAGGAGAAACGAACAGGCACTTGTCGCACATGGCCTTAACACGAGACATTTGAAACCTAAATCCGCAAGCGTCGAGCTTGCCGAAGACCTGCCTGCGTGTTGCCTCGGCAGAGTCGGAAGATTGTGCAAAAAGCCCGTTTATGGATGGACACTACTGGCCTTCCAGGACGTCTTTAAGCTTTGCGGATAACGCGTTAAAAGCATATGGCTTCTGTATAAAGCCCTGCGCACCGGAATTCAGGATTTCCTGGACCGGGCCATCGAGGCCGAATCCGCTGCAGACAATCACCTTCAAATCGGGTCTTGCCTGCATCAGAAGCGGGTACAGATTTTTCCCATCGATGTCAGGCAAGCCAATATCCAAAAGCGCCACGTCAATCCCGCCGTCAAAAGTCTTTGCAACAGTTACGGCATCCTCTCCGGTACTCGCCGCCAACACCTTGTAATTGAGTTTTTCCAGCATCGTCCTGCAGATGTCCAGGATAATCTCTTCATCCTCAATGACAAGTACCGTGTCTGAACCCTTTGACAACTGGAGGTCCTCCACTTTCCTTTCCTCTTTTTTGGTGTTGTTTACCACGGGCAGGTAGATATGCAGGGCAGTCCCCTTTCCCGGTTCCGATTCGACCGAAATCCACCCGCCGTGATTTTGAATGATCCCGGAAACCGCCGCCATCCCGAGCCCCCGTCCCTGAAAATTTGTGGTAAAAAACGGTTCAAATATCCGGGATTGTGTTTCCTCATCCATACCCTTTCCGTCATCTTCTATGTGCAGACACGCATAGACGCCGGGTTTGATATCTATCGGCGGTGTTGTGACATTTTCGACACCGGCGGCAATGCGAATATGACCCTTGCCTTCAATCGCTTCCGCCGCATTGGTCACCACAGCGGACAGGACCATTTGCATCTGGGTGGAATCCGCTTCTATGTAACACGAATCCTCCGCCAGATGGGTTTCAATCTGGATGGCCGGGTTTATCGAATGACGAATCAGGGGAAATGAATTTTCTATGAAAGCACTTAATGACATCACCTCAGGGTTATACTTTCCGCCCCGGGCATAGGCCAGCAACTGACTGGTCAGGTGGGTCATGCGATAAGCGGATTTCCGGATCGGTTCAATAAATTCGAAAACCTTGCTGTCATCCGGCCTACTCATCCTGAGGAGCTCAATATTGCCGGTGATCACGGAAAGCGCGTTATTGAACTGATGGGCAATACCACCTGCCAGCGTGCCGATAGACTCCATCATCCGCGCCTGACGGAGTTGTTCTTCCATCTTCATTTTCTCACTGATATCTTTTATAATAACAGTCTGTTGCAAATCATTCTTCCGCGGCAGCATACTCAGAAGCACCTGCCTGCCGTTCAGGGTCAATGACAGATCCTCACCCACAGTCTGAGGAACGGATACGGATCCCTCAATAATCTGCTGAAGTTGACCACGGTGTGTTTTGTCAAAAAAAGAAGAAAAAGGAAGAGCCAGGAGTTTTTCCTCGGCAATTCCGATCAGAGAAATCGCCGTGGAATTGGCGTAAATGATCCTGCCGTCGGGATTAAGCACGACAATGCCTTCCGTCATGTTGTCCAGGATACACTCGAGCTGTTTCTTGGAAGACAAAAGCTCCCGGGATACCTCTCGTTCGTATACGTCTTCAATTCCGATCACTTTATGGGGGGAACTGCACGGGGGGTCCTGTTCGGACTGCTCAAGTGCAAAAAGGATATGCCCGGTCATCTTGTCTATCGGCCCTTTGGCAATGCACGCGTTCACGCCCAACGCCTCCCAGTCCAGGTTTTTTTCCGCAACAATTCCGGAAAGAATCACAATATACGCATGGTTCAGCGACGGCATGGTGCGAATAATCCGGCACAGCTTGTCTCCCGGGATGTTCGGCATCACAAGGTCAATAAACAGCACATCGGGAGTGAAACTTTCCAAAACATCCAAGGCGGAAAGACCATCCTCTGCTGTCCGGACCACATAATCGTGCTTCTCCAGCAGACGTGTCATGAACTTCCGCATTACCGGATGGTTATCTGCAACCAGAATCTTCTTTTTCAATTGACATCCCTCGATTGAACCGCTTGTGAAGGCATTTTAATAAGCGCCGATTCCTGCACCGTTTTTTACCTAAAACCTGCATAAACTATTTTCAAAAAGGAAATTATGCTTTTAATAT
>CAYTJI010000265.1:0-3560 GCA_964438065.1 uncultured Desulfobacteraceae bacterium
GATAAAAACGGGACATCCCCGGATCGATCTACGTATCGGTTCGGGGATTTTTTTGCTGTGGAACAGAGCAGGCCGAGATGATTTTCACTGAAAAATGGCAGGAACAAGACGTCACCTGAGTTTTTTGATGTTATTTCTCTTGTTGGTCATATTGTGCCTACTGAACATCAGCATGGGGTCGATATATATTTCCTTTTCTGAGATATGTGAGGCCCCGGGTGATCCGGGAGAAACCGTTTGAAAAAATCAGGAGCCGATCTGTGGCCAGGGCACCCAAGATGATGCACGGAGTAGGGAATGTAATTGATACGGGATTTCCCGTTGGGCGTGGAAACAGGGGAAATCTCCAGCTCATTGCCATGGTGCTGGAATGGGGAAAACGGGTTAACACCTTTAGACCTCAGGACTTGACAAAGAAGTTATTCAGCAGGCGGGCTGAGAAAATGATTCATTGCAGCAGTATACAGACCATCTTGGATCAGACCAAACCCGCCGGGAAGCAGAATATGTTTATACGGGAAAATAACGCTAGGAAGGAGGGGATAAAGCGCGGATAATCATAAGTATGAGAGACTCAGGATACGTGGTGGGAGACCCGCCAAAGTCAGTCCCACCGCGCCACCAGTAGACCTCAAAAAAGGTATCGGGTGTACCGGCATTTTTATGCTAACACCGGACCTCATTTTTGTAAAGGCGCACCTGGAAGGGACAGTTAGCCCCATCAGCGTGCGCTGCAAAGGTTTTATAGAGTAAAGGGAGGTTCAATAATGAAAAAGATGGTTAAAGTGACAGTGCTGGCTGTTTGTTTGTTCGTATGTTCCATTCCGTGTTTCGGTATGAATGTTTCTCTGTCCGAAAACGCGGCCAGCAAAGAAGGATCAGCATCATTCCACAATGGAGACGTGTACCTGGAGGAGATAATTGTTACCGCCACCAGAACAGAAGAAAAGAAGGAGGATATTCCTCAGGTTGTGGATGTAATATCTGCCAAGGACATTGATTTGACAGTAGGTGATGATTTCACCGATGTGCTGAAGAAGAACACCAGTGTCGATGTGATTCAGTACCCGGGAGGTTATTCCGGAACTGTAAGCATCAGGGGGGTGAGGTCGGATTACTGGGGAACGAACAAACACTGCCTGATATTGGTGGACGGCAGGCCGATAGGGGCCACTAATCTCGCTTCAATAAACAAGGATACGGTTAAGCAGATAGAGGTGCTGAAAGGACCTGCGTCTGCCCTCTACGGGTCTGACGCCATGGGCGGAGTGATAAACATCATAACCAAGAGATCGAGAGGCAGAGTTAGGTCCTCGGTTTATTTGGGTGCCGGTAGCTTTGACACCTGGACAACAGGGGTTTCATCAGGGGGCAACCTGACCGATAAGATTGATTTTGACCTGAATGCGAATACGTATAACCAGAACGGTGATATCCGCATGGGAGACGGTGAAAAGAGGCATCATACGGCGTTTAAAAAGTATAACGGAGTGGGTAGAGTTGGGTTAAGCCTTGGTGAGCACTGGCGGATGGATGTGAGAGGTAACTGGTACGGTGGGAGGGATATCGAAAATCCCAATGACATAGACCTGGGAGACACTAAGCAGAAAAAAAGGGATATTGATCAGTATGGAGGGGACCTGAGAATATCAGGAGCGGTCGGTAATAATGAGGTCAAGATGACCTCCTACTATTCCCGGGAAGAGAACGAATACCTCTACGAATATGAGGGGATTGATCCCTATAAGGGTTCATGGAATAGGTTCGACTGGATGGGAGCTCAACTCCAGGATACATATCACTGGGCTTCCCACAGTCTGACACTGGGTGTTGATTATCAAAAGGTTATAGAAGAGGGAAAATCCTGGAATGCCGATGGGACCAGAAAGGGCCCCTGGCGCCCTGATAACGAGCGGGAAACATGGAGTGTTTTTGGCGAGGGCGTATTTAAATTGTTTGAAAATCGTATGATTGTGACAATGGGAGGCAGGTATAATAACATAGAGCTGACCACGAAAGAGACCCCCTATAAGACGGGATTCACTCCTGACTCCGAAGATTTTAGTGCCTTTGATCCCAGTTGCGGTGTAAGATTCTTCCTCACCCGGGAGTTGAGCCTGCATTCCACTATTGGAACAGCCTTTGTAGCACCAAAGCCGGAGCAGGTAGCTGGTGTGTGGGTCAGCACATGGGGCTCCACCACTATCGGTAATCCTGACCTGGACCCAGAAAGCAGTGTTACCTGGGATGCTGGGGTGAGTTACACCAAACAGGAATGGGGTCTTTCCGGTGATTTGACTTATTTCAGGACGGATATTGATGATAAGATAGACAAAGTCAAAGTGGGCAACTCCCTTTATACTTATGAAAATGCGGAAGAAGCTCAGATCCGGGGGCTGGAAGGCGAGCTGTCTGTTGACATAGGGGCAATAGCAGACCTGGATAGATCAATTCGTGTTTTCGTCAATTTTACGAGGTTGTTCAGGGCGGAAGAGACCCTTTCCACAGGCCATCAGGATATCCGCAATATTGCCCATACAAAGGTAAATTATGGCCTGGAATATGATGATGGACACATTTTCAACGCCAAATTGGCGGTCCGTTATGTTGGAGAAAGAAAAGACACGGATTGGACGGTCAGAGGCGCGCCGGAGGTGGAAAATCCTTCATTCAGCGTGGTGGACTTGGCATTTAACTTCAATTTTGCCCAACACCATAATTTGAACCTGCAGATAGCCAATGTCTTTGACAAATATTATTGGGAAACCAAAGGTTATCCATTGCCCGGCCGTTCCTTTTTTGCCAAGTATACTTTTGTATTTTGATCAAGGAGAAGATTCTGAATTCGGGGGGCCTGGGAAGGTCCCCCTGAAAAACATCTGAGAATTTGTCTCTCGGATGGAACAGCTTGTTGGGTGATTTATGGGGCTACCCAGGAAAAGGGGTATTGAATTCACTATCTTGGTTTTACACATATTTTTTGCCTTTTTCGTGGTGGGGGAGGGGGAGTGCGGTCAGATAAGCAAGAGTAACCTTTCCGTGCAATATGCGACACATTTTAAGCTGAAATATTTGAAGAGTGGCCGCAAGCTCATTGTGGATGGATCAGGAAGGAAGTTATTACTTGTGCATGAGGGTGGAGGAGCTGTAAGTAGTAATTCAACCGGTTCAACCATGGCGATCCCCGTCAGGCGGGTTATTATAAGGTGGAGCACCATACCTTCATTTCTTAAGGCTCTGGGAGTTCAGGACACTGTGGCAGGGGTCGTGACAAGGAATGAAGAGGCCTGCGATGAATATATCAAAACCCGTATCGCTGGCGGAGATATTGAAGTTGTGGGCGGGCACGGCAGTATTGATTATGAGAAACTCGCCGCTTTAAATCCGGATGTCTTTTTCGTGAGCAGGTGGGAGAAGACTTCCAAGTTAGACGAACTCGATATCCCCTATGCCGTGATCACTGAATATTTGGAAGATAATCCGCTGGGAAGGATGGAATGGATAAAATTTTTTGCTGCCTTCTATGACGGGGAAAATGCAGCTCGGCATATATTTTCCAG
>CAYTJI010000266.1:0-3557 GCA_964438065.1 uncultured Desulfobacteraceae bacterium
TAAAAGGCGCATATTCAGGTTTTGTCCGGAACTGGAATCCCTGCGCCACTTCTTTCAGGACAAAACTCCGGCCCATGCTGTCATATTCATCCTGAAGCTCTTTCAGCGCCTGTTTAATGTCAGCCGCTGTTTGGTCGGTCAAACAGGTGTGGATGTCCCGGGCACTCAGCGGCCTTTCAGAGGCGAACAGGATGGCCTCTAAAATCAATTTAAGCGGGTTGTTCGTTGTCATCACCATGTCCCACGTTTTCTTCAAAAGACGGGATTAGCTTAATGTCACTTTCATGACTCGGCTGAAATATTTTTATCAGCCCGAGATAGGCCAGTTCGAGCAAGGCCAGAAAAGTAACAACAAATTCCGATACCGCACGGTTGTTGCTGAAAATTTCATGGAAAAATATCTCCCCGTCCTTTTTTAGACGGCTCATTATAGCTTCCATCCTGTCTTTTATCGTCCATTTTTCAAGGTGGACTGTAATCTTTGCATGGGGGAGTTGCTGATCCAGTATTCTTTTAAACGCATCCATCAACTGGAAGAGGTTGACATCCAGTTGAGGCCCTTCAGACTTTATCCATTGCTGCATGTAGGGCGGTGTCTGCCGGGAGAAAACATCCCGTTCCAGGAGCTCTCTTTCAGAGAGCTCTTCTGCGGCCTCCTTGAAACGTATGTATTCCAGGAGCGGTCGTGTGATTTCAAGTACGGGATCTTCCTCTTCATCGTCTTTTAATTCCGGAAGCAGCATTTTGGATTTGATGTGTGTGAGAGTGGAAGCCATGACCAGGAAGTCACCGGCGATGTTGATATTGAGGGCCTTCATCATGTCGATATATTCCAGATACTGATCCGTGATGGTGGCAATCGGTATGTCAAAGATGTCCACTTCATTCTTGTGGATGAGGTGGAGCAGCAGATCCAGCGGACCTTCGAATATCTCAAGCCTGACTTCGTAGTCTTCGTGATCCATTTGTCGGTGTCCGGGTGATAAGAAAAATGGTTCAATCGTGCGCGGCAGACGGCCGTTTTCCGATTTCCTCACAGCAAAATGCGTCGGCAGTCGCCGTGTCCACAGACGAACGCGCAAGTATCTCAAGTATCTGGACGTCTGAAAAAGAGCTTTGAAAAATGACCGATTTTGTGCCAAATCAAGTCGAAGATCTTCCCCGCTGATAAGCGGGGGAAAGGCGACAATTATAACCCCCGGTGAAATGGAAACACAGCGGCATGTCACGGGACAGGCAGGAGCCGGGTTGGTGCAAAGTGGACGCTTTTCAAAGTCCTCTGAAAGAGAGCCCTCGAGACCCTACTTTTCGGGATGTTGCAGCTACGCTCAGAAAATGCTAATCCTGTCTCTGACCTCGCGCATTGTCTGCTGAGCTACGGCGCCTGCCTTTCTGTTCCCCTCGGCAATAATTTCCGCGACTTTTCCGGGATCGGATTCCAGTTCTTTTCTTCGTTCCCTCACGGGTTCAAGGGCTTTTTTCAAGGCTGCGGCCATCAGCCTCTTGCACTCCACACAGCCGATGCCTGCGGATCTGCACTGGGTTTCGATGGTTTTTACCTGTTCGGGATCTGAGTACATTTCATGAAACGAAAAAACATTACACACGCCGGGATCACCAGGGTCTGTTTTCCTGGCGCGTTGGGGGTCGGTAATCATCTGGCTGACTTTCCTGTCGATATCGTCATCCGGGTCTGAGAGCAGGATGGCATTGCCGTAACTCTTGCTCATCTTTCGCCTGTCAATGCCCAGAAGTTTGGACGTGGGTGTCAGGAGGACGTCCGGTTCAGGAAACACCCGGCCGTACATGTGGTTGAACCGCCTGGCGATTTCACGGGTCAGTTCGACATGAGGCGCCTGGTCCTCGCCGACCGGAACCCCGTTGGCCTTGTACATGAGGATATCGGCCGCCTGGAGGACCGGATAGCCGAGAAACCCGTAGGTGGAAAGATTTTTTTGTGAAAGCTCTTTCAGTTGATCTTTATAGGTAGGATTCCTTTCAAGCCATGCAAGAGGTGTGATCATGGAAAAAATCAGGTGAAGTTCCGAGTGTTCCTTGATCTGGGACTGGACAAAAAAAGTACATGTTTCGGGGTCAAGCCCCACGGAGATCCAGTCAATGATGATATCCGTAATGCTGTCCCGGATGATTCCCGTATCAGCGTACTCGCTGGTTAATGCATGCCAGTCTGCGATAAAATAAAAGCACTCGTATTTTTCCTGCAGCTTTTTCCAGTTCAGAAGCGCACCATGCAGATGCCCGAGGTGCAGTCTCCCGGTAGGTCTCATCCCGCTGACGATTCTTTTTCTTTTCATTGTTACAGCACTCCCCCTGTATGAGGCCTTTGAAAAGCGTCCACTTTGCACCAACCCGGTGCCTGCCTGTCCCGTGAAATGCCGCTGTGTTTCCATTTCACAGGGGGGTTATAATTGTCGCCTTTCCCCCGCTTATCAGCGGGGAAGATCTTCGACTTGATTTGGCACAAAATCGGTCATTTTTCAAAGCTCTCCGTATATTGGATCGATAAACTCCCGGCAGGGCAATATCGGTTCGGTCCGTCTTCAAAGACCCGGCTGAGTCCGTATTTCCGCAGAGCCGGAAACGATCCCTGTTTTTCATGAGCGAACCGGTTGGGTCCGGTTATCCATATGTCCATGCACGTGTCAGCGCTTTATGAGGAAGTCTCACTCGGCCCGCCTGTGTTTCCCGGGGAATCCGGATCGGCGGGCACTTGCTGCCCATGGCGTTGATCCGCAAAATGTTCTGCCACGAACCTGATTTCGTCATCCTTTGTTTTTATCCGGTTGTTCAACCGGGCTTCCAGGAGTCGGTCGAAGATTTTTTTGAAAATCGGTCCCGGTACAAAGCCCATATGGGAGAGATCTTTTCCCTTCAACTGGATTTTTGTCCCTTTGAGACGGGTAAAATAACTGGAAATCAGCCGCCTTGTCTTTTCACTGTTTGTCGATGCCATCAGGTAAAGCAGGGTTTCCGTATCATAAGGAGAAAGCAAAGTAAAAAGCTCATAATTGTTTCCGGTGAATCTGAAGAGCCTGTCCAGGAGTCCGGTCATTTTTTCCCTCTGCTGAATCATTCTGCGACTCTTGATATCGACCATGACGTTTTTTTCGGCCAGTTCTTTCAGGGAGTCAATGCTGACGGAAGAAGTCAGGCCGTGCCAGTATATTTTCCAGGGTTCAAAATGTTCCTCCAGATAAAGCAGACTGTACCAGGCAACGACTTTTTTGATTTCTTCGAAAAGAGACTCCGTATATTGTGTGAACCGGATTTCAGGGGACGCAACCTGTAGCAGGCCGAATTCATTTGCCCTGCGAATGGCCCTGACAGGGTCCGGTTCCCTGAGCATCAGCTGCAACTCCATGAAGAAACGTCTGCTCGCCGGACCGATCGGGACATTGACCCTCACGAAGTTTTTGATCAGTGAAAGAGTGAGCTTCCCGATTTTGAAATTAAAACGCTGCTCAAATCTTATGGCCCGGAGCATGCGGGTCGGATCTTCCACAAAGCTGAGATTATGCAACACCCGAAGGACCTTT
>CAYTJI010000267.1:0-3555 GCA_964438065.1 uncultured Desulfobacteraceae bacterium
CTGGAGGCGGGACGGCGTTGGCAAGGACTTGAAGTATCGTCGTACGTCTGCGCCATTGCCGTCTTGTATCCTCGGCAAACGCGACGCTTGCAGGATTTAGGTGAAACTTAATTGACCAGGAGCAAAAAGTATGAAACGATGGCTTTTTATCGGATTTCTTGTTTTTGTACTGCCCCAGATCGGATGTACGTCTTACCGTGTTATTCGGGATTCTGAAGAAAAATTGCCGCTCGAAATCGCAACGAGGGGATGTGTGTATGTTTCTGTGCCCGAAGACGGGAGAACCAATCGGGAGATCTATCAGGGTTCCGGATTGGCGACCGCCCATGGTTTTCAGGATGCCTTCTCAGACTATGTTAAACATGTGTCAATAGGTGAAAGGCCTGAATCGTATGATGATGCACTGAAGTCGGCGTTGTATGCCGGTTGTCGCTATCTTGTATATCCATCCATAGAACAGTGGGAAGATTACCGGACTGAAGCCACGGGAAAACGGGACAGGATACAACTGAAAGTCATAGTGGTTGATGCTGTTTGCGGGGATTTGGTTGATTCCGCAACGATCAGCGGAAAAAGTAAATTATTTACGATGGGGGGCGAACAGCCTCAGGATCTTCTGGCAACACCCATCCGGATTTATGTAAAATCCCTCTTTAAGCAAGAGTGATCCCGGCGAAGCCGCCGGTGATCGCCCTATCCGTCGACATTACGGGGAGCTTCCTGAAACAGTCGGTTTTTCGCCTGACGCAACACAGGGGCGTTTATGTCAGAGGTTAGAGAAAGAAGATTGGAGACAAGGACTGCCTGCGACCGGTATTACAGCGTTGATTTTTCGTTTGAAAATGAATCTTTCCTTTATCAGTTCAAGATCTGGAATCTGTCATCAAAGGGGGCATGTCTGCTGGTCAAAGAAGACTCATCCGTTTTGGACCACTTGAAAGTCGGTGATATCGTAAATATGAGGTATTCGAGAGCGGATTCCTCCGAAGCGGGAGAATATCTGAAAACAGAGATCAGACACATCACCACGCACAAGGAGGGCCGATTCAAAGGCCACTGCCTGGTTGGAATATCCATCCTGGGAGATCCGGGTGACCGCGGTTAAAGACATGGGATGAAAATTCGCCCGATCGCCACATGACTTCCTGCTGTATTCGGGAAGGCACAAGAACGCCGGCACATGCAATCTTCCGGCCCTGACCTCTACCGGGCCTTGATCTCGCCTTTCAGGAGTTTTTTCAGACCCTCCAGTGTCCCTTTCCAGGACGCCTTTTCTCCTGCCATGATTGCAACAATAACCTTTTCTTCCACGCTGACCTCGAGGACGATTTCCTCGTTATCTACTGAAAAGACGGCTTCTCCCCATCTTTCCGCCGGAAGACCGGTTGCTTCGCAGTCATAATCCGTCCGGATTTCTCCGGTCATTCTGATTTCGCCCATTTCCTCTCCTTTAACCGTGCTGTTTTTCGTGATCCCTCGTGTATTTTCGTCTTCAAAATTTGATCAACGAAGCATCGTAGTCTTCCACATTTTCATATCCAAGAAGGTTCAAAAGCGTCCCCGCAACATTTGAAAGGCCGGGCTTATCGATTTTTTTCATTTCGTATTCTCCGGAAAATCCGGGATCAAAAATGACAAAAGGCACAGGATTGAGGGTGTGCGAGGTTTTGACCTTTTTGACGCCGTCCTTCTCGATTGTAAACATTTCGTCTGAGTTGCCGTGATCGGCGGTAACCACGGCAATGCCGCCAAGTTTCCGGATGACACCCAGCAGTTTTTCAACACACTGATCAACCGTCTGAACCGCGGTGATTGCAGCATCCATCACACCGGTATGCCCTACCATATCCCCGTTTGCAAAATTGAGGCGGCCGAAACGGTAACCGCCATTGTTGAGCATTTCAATCGTTTTGCCGGTTATCTCCATAGCTTTCATCTTCGGGGCCTTGTCAAACTCAATTTTGTCAGATGGTATCTCAACGAAGGTTTCAAGAAATTCATCAATGTATCCCGAACGGTTTCCATTCCAGAAATAGGTGACATGACCGAATTTCTGGGTTTCGGATATGGCAAAGGAATGCAATCTCTCTGCGCAGAGGTATTCAGAAACCGTACGATCAATTTCAGGAGGCTGGACGAGAAAGTTGGGTGGCATGTTTGTATCTCCGTCATACTGCATCATGCCGGCATACAAAACATCAGGCAGGGGCCCCCGGTCAAATTCGTGAAACTCTTCTTCCGTGAAGGCGCGCGAGATTTCGATGGCGCGGTCTCCCCGGAAATTGAAGCATATTACGGCGTCACCGTCCCTGATTGGTCCGAGTGGCTGTCCATTTTCCCTTTCAATAACAAAGGCGTCCATATACTGGTCCGTCATGTCGGGATCTTCATCATAATAGGTACGGACCGCCTCTTCCGCAGATTTGAATCTTCTTGCCCTGCCCAGAACATGGGCGTCCCATCCCCGTTTCACAATATTCCAGTCGGCATTATACCTGTCCATGGTTACTTTCATCCGTCCACCGCCGGAAGCAATCCCGTACTCTCTCCCACTATTTTGTGAGATTTCCCGGAGCCTGCGCTCAAGGGGCACGACATAATCCAGTGCCGATTTTTCCCCCACATCTCTGCCATCGAGCAGGGCGTGGACATAGACGCGGCTAAAATCAGTTTCAACACATTTGTCTATCAGATGGTACAGGTGGTCGATATGAGAGTGAACGTTTCCATCCGAGAGGAGCCCGATGAAGTGAACGGCTCCGCCATTCTTTGCACGGCGGACGATTTCCGCCCAGATGTCTGATTCGAAAATCCGGCGGGTTTCTATCGCGCGATTGACCAGCTTGGCCCCCTGATCAAAAATCCGGCCGGCGCCCAGGGCGTTATGCCCGACTTCGCTGTTACCCATATCCTTGTCTGTAGGCAGTCCGACGGCGGTTCCATGGGCCTGAAGCAGGCAATAGTGTTCCGACTGGAAGAGTTGATCCAGACACGGGGTTTTTGCCAGGTAAACCGCGTTCGTTTCGTCCTGGCGTCCAATGCCGATCCCATCCATGATGATAAGAAGCAAGGGCCCTTTTCTGCCGGAAAAAGAGGCCATTTTTTTTAGATTGAGTGTCATGTGAATGTCTCCCCGGATTGAAGTGATCGTGAGTCCTTTGAACGGAACGGATACATGCCGGCCGGACAGTCCGGCTCTCCGGCCACAGGTTCATGGCCGAATGAGCGACAAAGTAAAAGAAAAATTCCTCAGGAAATTTTCTGTGTGCAAAATATCATGAATCCCCAACGAGGGAAAGATAAAACCTAAAACCTGCATAAACTATTTTCAAAAATGGAGTTATGCTTTTAATATTAGCCAATGCCAATGGGGTCAGCCCTTGATATTTGACATTTAGCGCATCAGGTTTACGGACATTTATGCAGGATGAAATGTCACATATCAAGGGCAGACCCCATTGGCAGACCCCATTGGGACCCCACAGGCAGCACATCCATCTCTTCAGCATTATTCGTAACAAATTCAAAAAGTTCTTTGACTTCCATCTGACCTTC
>CAYTJI010000268.1:0-3555 GCA_964438065.1 uncultured Desulfobacteraceae bacterium
TGATATTAAAAGCATAATTTCTTTTTTGAAAATAGTTTATGCAGGATTTAGGTTCCATATTTTCACGAGGTTGGGTAGAACTTATTGAGAAGTTACGACTCAACGACTCCCTCCGCATGGCATGGAACATGCAGAATCCAATAGGGGATAAGGATGTTCCCGAGGATCTTTTGCTCAGAGCCGCCCCCCAAAAGAAGGATTTGAGATCACTACGGTTTCCTGCCTGAATATCTTCTCCTTTAGAGGCCCGAAGGAATGTTTATTGAACTTTTTAAAATTGAAGGAGATCACCATGATATTTTCAAAGAAAAACGCTCTGGTCCTCTGGGCATGCTGTGTCTCATTGTTTATGTCCGCCGGCCTTTCTTTTGCCTGCGCCGTTATTGAACCACCCTGCTTTGACTTCACGAGGATCCTCAAAAAAGGCGACGTGACCATCGATCCCCCGCAGATTACCTTCGGAGATAACGGTGAGGTGTGGAGCTATCTCTACAGCTTCAATGCCCGGCAGCCGGGCATGTATCAGATCAATTTCGATTTCAGAAACGCGCTGTCCGATGTCTCGGCGCCGCCGCCCGCCCCGCCCTTTGCATTTGTTGATACCTTCTACGCGACGCTTCTTTTCCGGGACGAGAAAACCCTGCCGGACTGCAACGACTGTTACGAATCCATGGCCATGTTTGACATGGATGCCGGGGGCGTGTTCAACAGCGCCGGCACGGTCTCACCGAGTTCCCAGGGGGGAGACTGGCTGCACTTCCGGATGACCTTTGAAAACACGCACGCCTATATCATTCCCGGTTTTGAGCTTATGGACTGGAATTGTGTCGATAACGACAGCCAGGTCCGGTTGAGCCGTATCTGTATCTCACAGGTTCCCCTCCCGTCCGCGTTTCTGCTTTTCGTGTCCGGCCTTGCCGGGATAACGGGATTGATCAGGCGCCGGAGAAACCGGATGCGAGCCCCCTGAGGTCAATCTGTTCACACGGCCGCATCTCTGAAATGGAACGGCTCGTGAATCAAAAAATCGAGGTTTCCCGTAATGAGCCACACACAGGCATCCAGAACAACGGTATTCCGGCTAACGCTTTTCCTGTTTGCTTTAGTGATAATTTCCTTCCCCACACTTGTCCACGCCCAGGACGCCCAGCCGGACGTCAGCCGGTATGTGACGGTGACCACGGCAAACGAACGCTCCACCCTGGACCGCCAGACCCGCCTGGTCACCAGTACGGCGGATGTCACCATCACCAATGTCTCCGCCAAGGTCATTTCTTTTCCCGTTCATGCGGTCATCGAGATCCTGGACACCGACTACGCCAATGTGCAGATGCCGGACGCGCTCGGGGGTCCCGGGACGGCACCCTACGGCAAGTATTACATTGAACTGACCGCCGCAGGAAATCATACGGATATATCTCCTCTTTCCACGTCTTTCGGACGGTCTGCGTGCTCCGGAGCCTGCGCCTGCGACACGGACCGGGACAATGATGTAGACGGTCTTGATCTGGCGCGAATCGCGGCCGGGGAAAAGCTGTGGCCCGGAGGGAATATCACCTTTTCAGTGAAATTCGTCCGCTCCCAGGATATTCATTTCCGGTACGACATCATCACCTGTGGCGGCATGGAAACCGGGAACACGCCCCCTGTGGCCGATGCCGGGGGGCCCTATTCGGGGCATGTGGCGGAGGCATTCACCTTTGACGGGTCCGCCTCCACGGATCCGGACAACGACCCGTTGGCTTTTTCGTGGGACTTCGGCGACGGTACGACCGCTGCCGGGGAAACACCGATGCATGCCTACACGGCTGCCGGCACGTACACTGTTACGCTCACGGTCACCGACGGCCGCGGCGGCACGGATACCGCGCAGGCAGAAGTGGTTGTGTCCCTTGAAAACCATTCCCCCCATTTCATTTCTTCCCCTGTTTCCCAGATCGACGAGGGGACCGCCTACAGTTATCCGGCAGCCGCGGAAGACGCGGATCACGACAGCCTGTCGTTCATGCTGTTTCAGGGGCCCGCAGGCATGACCCTGGATCCTGAGTCCGGGCTTCTCACCTGGCCGCATCCTGCGCCCGGCGCGCATATCATTATCCTGACGGTAAGCGACGGTCACGGGGGCACGGACACGCAGACGTTCACACTCACTGTGGTTGAAATCCCCAACAGAGCCCCCACCGCCGATGCCGGGGGCCCTTACGCGGCCCTGATTCAGGAAGAAATCCGGTTCGACGGTACCGGGTCAACCGACCCGGACAATGATCCGCTGACATTTGCGTGGGACTTCGGCGACGGCACAACCGCTGTTGGCGAAACCCCGACACATGCCTACACGACCCCGGGCGACTATGTGGTGACGCTGCACGTGACCGACCCGGAAGGCGCTGTGGACGCCCACGAGGCCCATGCGGTCATCTCGGACATCAATCACCCCCCGGCCCTCGCGCCCCTTGAACCCCTGACCGTCAAAGAAGGACAACACCTGACATTCCAGATCGCCGGCAGTGACCCGGACAGCGATCCGCTTGCATGGAGCCATTCCGCGCTCCCCGCGGGAGCGGCATTTATCCCGGCCACCCGGACTTTTTCCTGGGCACCGGCATTCGGACAGGCGGGCGAATATGCGATCACTTTCACCATTTCCGACCCCGAAGGACTGAGCGCGTCCACGGAGGTACAAATCACGGTTGTTCACGTCAACTGTGCCCCGTTTCTTGCCCCCGTGTCCGAACGCCGGGTTTCAGAAACAAAGCCCCTTTCTTTCCGTGTGTCCGCCACAGATCCTGACGGCGATCCCCTTACATACGCCGCGCGCAACCTCCCCCAGAGTGCCTCCTTTGACCCGGATACCCGGACCTTTTCCTGGACACCCCCTGCCGGGTACAGGGGAACCTACCAGGTTGAATTTACGGTATCGGACGGCTATCTCTCGGATTCGATTCCCGTAAAGATCCTTGTGACCGCCTTTGACACCGCAGCCTCCCCGTCTCTTGCCCGTATCGACAGCCGGCAGGTTGATGAAGCCCAGACCCTCAGCTTCCAGGTCACCGGCAGCGATCCCAACGGCGACACCTTGGCATATACGGCGACAGGGCTCCCCGAAGGGGCTGTGTTTACGGCAACGGCCGACCCGGATATCCACAACTTTTCGTGGACCCCGGATTATGATCAGGCCGGCATCTACACGGTCAACTTTACCGCCACAGACCCGGGGGGGCTGTCTGACACGGTCACCGTGGATATTACTGTCAACAACGTCAATCAGCCACCCCTGGCAGACCCGCTGCCCGACCGCAACATTGCGGAGACCAAGCCTCTTGCCTTTCACGTGACAGCCAGTGATCCGGACGGGGACAAACCGACCTGTTCCGCGACGTCGAGATGCCGCTGGTCGCCGTGCTCGCCCGTATCGAGGAGGCCGGTATAGCGATTGACCTCGACATGTTTGCAGACGTCAGCGACCGGCTGGACAAGGAACTCAGCCGAATCACCACAGAGATCTATGATCTCGCGGGTCATCCGTTCAATCTGAACTCACCTCAACAGATGCGG
>CAYTJI010000269.1:0-3538 GCA_964438065.1 uncultured Desulfobacteraceae bacterium
CCGTTGACATCGAGCGTAGGCGGATCCTCCGCATAGCCCAGCTTTACCGCTTCCTGAACAACCTGTTCATACGGCAGGGAATCCCGGGCCATTTTTGTGAGAATGTAGTTTGATGTGCCGTTCAGGATCCCCATGGCAGTCCGGATATGGTTGGCGGACAGGCCATGCCGAAGGGCATTGATGATGGGAATCCCTCCGCACACACTTGCTTCAAAGCCCAGGCTGACCCCGTATTTTTCGGCAGAGGCGTAGATTTCGTGGCCGCATTCCGCCAGAAGGGCCTTGTTGGCAGTGACCACGTGTTTCCCGTTTGACATGGCTGCCAGGATAAATTCCTTTGCTGTTTCCAGACCGCCGATCAGTTCCACAACGATGTCAATGTCAGGGTCGTTGATCACCTGCATGGCATCTGCGGTCAGCAGGTTCGGTGCGACCGGGATACCCCTGTCGGATTCGGTGTCAAGGTCGGCTATTTTTTTGACAACGACATCATCCCCGACACGCTTTCTGATAACCTCGCGATTTACGGACAGGATTTCAACTGCGCCCGCTCCCACGGTGCCGAATCCGATAATTCCCACACGAATGCTGGACATATCATCCCCCAAGAAGAGAGGCCTTTGAAAAACGACCACTTTTGCACCTACTTGGCGTCAGGCTCAGAGTCCGGGATCTCCGACCTGATTTGGCACAGAACCGGTCATTTTTCAAAGGTCTTTTTGTGTTAGGCCCATAACGGTATAGAATCGGACCGGAAAAAACACTGTGGGAGACCGGAATCAAATCGGTCCGCCTAATGATGTTGTCTTTATTCCGCCATCAGCCGGCTGACGGATTCCGGTTCCATCTTCAGGAATTCATAATGGACCGGATGCCTCTGATGGCCTGCCTGATACGGTGCGGGTTTTCCACCAGGGCAAATCGCACGTGATCATCTCCGTATTCACCGAAGCCGACGCCTGGAGAAACAGCCACTCTGGCCTTCTTGATGAGCATTTTTGAGAATTCGACAGAGCCTATCTCCCGGAACGGTTCAGGGATACGGGCCCAGACAAACATGGTGCCTTTGGGTTTTTCTGTGGGCCAGCCAATACGATTCAGCCCGTCCACCAGAACATCACGTCGTTCCCGGTAGGTGTTCACGATTTCTTTTACGCAGTCGTAGGGCCCGTTCAAGGCTATGATGGCCGCAATCTGGATGGGCTGGAAGATGCCGTAGTCCAGGTAACTTTTCAGCCTTCTCAACGCACCCACCAGTTCGGGATTCCCCACACAGAATCCCACACGCCAGCCCGGCATGGAATAGCTCTTGGAGAGGCTGAAAAATTCCACCCCGATATCCTTGGCTCCCCGGACCTGCAGGAGACTGGGAGGTGAATAATCGTCAAAAACCAGGTCCGCGTAAGCAAAATCGTGAATCACATACATGTCATGTTCTTTGCAGAATTCAACGATTTTTTCAAAAAAATCCAGTTCGACCACTGAGGTCGTCGGGTTATGGGGATAGGAGATAATCAGCATTTTCGGGTTCGGCCAGGTCTGTTTCGTCGCGGCCAGAAGGTCTTCAAAAAAATCTCTGTCCGGCCCGATGGGAATGCTTCTCAGGTCTCCTCCGGCAATGATCACGGAATACGGGTGGATCGGGTAGGTGGGATTCGGCGCAAAGACCACATCCCCCGGACTGATGGTCGCGAGAATGAGGTGAGAAAGCCCTTCTTTCGCTCCTATGGTGACGATGGCTTCGTTTTCCGGATCGACAGATACGTCGAAACGCCTTTTATACCAGTCGGCAATGGCATGGCGCAGTTTGGTGATGCCCATGGAGGCGGAGTATCTGTGATTATGCCCTTTCTGTACAGCCTCGATCAGTTTGTCAACAATATGTCCGGGCGTGGGGATATCGGGATTGCCCATCCCCAGGTCAATAATATCTTCACCCCGGTGCCTTGCGTCCATTTTGATCTGATTGACCGTTGCGAAGACATACGGCGGCAAGCGGGTCATTCGCCTGAATTCCTGCATTTGATGAATCTCCTCGAAAACGTATTTCAGGGGAGGCGTATCTGGAATAAGCCCCTGTTGGGCAAAAATATTATATTTTATAGCAAAGAAGAATATAAATCAAAACATAAAAGTGGTCAGCCACGGTATTTTTGTTCCGCGAACAAAACGATGTAATTACGCCGGGTTATGTGAAACCGGAGAAAAAGTTTGACAAGAAAATTTCCAGACATTTAAATAAAAGACTGTCTTTAAGATGCCTTTGCGATTTACCGCCTATGATGATCCATGTAGAACTATTCAGGATAATGAGTAAATGCCTATTGACAGGGGAAAAAGTAAATATGCCGAAGCAGGTGTTGATATTGAAGCCGGGAACAAATTAGTAGAACTGATCAAGCCCATTGTGAGCAAGACCTTCAAGTCAGGGGTGATTACCGAAATCGGGGGGTTTGCCGGACTTTTCTCCCTGAACGTCCAGAATGTGAAGACACCCGTCCTGGTGAGTTCTACGGATGGGGTGGGTACGAAGCTCAAAATCGCATTTATGCTGGACAAACATGATACCATCGGGATTGATCTTGTAGCCATGTGCGTGAATGATATCATGGTTCAGGGGGCCGTGCCCCTGTTCTTTCTGGACTACCTGTCCATGGGAAAGCTCGATCTGAACCGGGCCAGAGATATTATCAAAGGGATTGCTGCCGGGTGCCTGGAAGCCGAATGCTCACTTATCGGTGGTGAAACCGCGGAGATGGCAGGTTTCTACGATGAAGGTGAATACGATCTTGCCGGATTTGTTGTGGGGCTCGCGAACAATGAAGACCTGCTGGACGGTTCGGAGATTGCCGTCGGTCACAGGCTTATCGGTATCGGTTCCAGCGGACTTCACAGTAACGGGTATTCCCTTGTCCGGAAAATATTTTTTGAAGATCTGAAAATGTCGGTAAATGACTATGTGGATGATTTCGGACGGACCCTTGGTGAAGAACTCCTGGAACCGACCCGGATATATGCCACCACGATTCGGAATCTTCGGCGCGATTTCCGGATTTTCGGTATTTCCCACATTACCGGCGGAGGTCTTCTCGATAATATCCCCAGAATTCTTCCCCGGCGGTGTAAGGCTGTCATTGACAAGTCAGCGTGGTCGCCTCACCCGATATTTTCTTTCATCCGTGAAGCCGCGAAGATTTCGGAACAGGAAATGCGGCGGACCTTTAACAACGGCCTTGGCATGGTCATTGTCGTGAGGGAGACGGATGTCAGTGAGGTCCTGCTTCGATTGACGGCGATGGGTGAAACCGCATACGTCATCGGCTCAGTGGAACCCAGGAAAAAAAATGAAGACCCTGTTGAGTTCACGGGCTGAAAATCTGCGGGCGAAGGCATCCCCCCCTGTCCTGATCAGTGCCTGTCTTGTAGGCCTCCGCTGCAGGTATGACGGTGGTCATTCTCTGTGTCGTGATTTGCTGGATTTTTTTTCCGTGATTCATTTCATACCGTTCTGTCCGGAACAACTGGGAGGTCTTCCCAC
>CAYTJI010000270.1:0-3516 GCA_964438065.1 uncultured Desulfobacteraceae bacterium
TCCCGAGAAGCCCCGGGATACTCATAAGAGCAACAGACAGGTCGTGATGGGGGAGAATCCGGACAGCCCTTTTGATCAGATCCGCTGCCACATCAGGCCTGCCCGTCTGGTGAGCAAGGCATCCCGCCAGGTGCAACGCATCGGGATGATGCGGGTGCGCCAGGAGGATCTTTTCGTAAATCTTCCCTGCTTCATCCGTTTTCCCCATCCGGTGGTACCGGAGACCGCGGCTGAGTTCTGCATCCGTATCCATTGGCAATCTCCCGCAATGGGTGATGCTGTTCCGGTCCCCGCCCGTGTCACGGGTCAAACCGCCTCGTGCGTTTCTTGTCTGAATCGGCGGTTCAGACTGTCGATTCCGTATGATCCGGACCGGGCTTTCCCTGACGCCCGTTGTCCGTTTTTTCGGATGCGTGAAATGATTGTTGACGCTCACGGTATGCGCTCCCCTTTGCCGGATCCGTCTGCCGGTTCCTTAATATATAAGCGCTGATTCAGAGATATCTGCCTCAGGATGGGCAGGTATTTCGAGATCCCGGAAAATACGATTTTTAAAAAAGATTGCAATAACCGTGCCTGAAAGCGGCATCATGAGGGGACAAATCACAAAGATGCGCGGGTTCCGGGACAGTTGACTATTTGCAACGATTTCAATATGTATGGACCGAAGCTGTTTTTGCGGGATATTGCGCTTTTGCAAAAAAAGAAAGTTGAACAGGCAGGGATATAGGCTATAATAATCCGTGTGTCCATTTCAGGACATAGCCTATGACTGTCTCTGGAATCTCCGGGGGAAAGAAAGATCCATGATCAAGCTGAATTTGAGACGACTGGAACCGGGAATGGTACTGGCCGAGCCGGCTTACAATTTTCAGGGCGTATTGCTCCTGGACAAGGGCGCAGAATTGTCTGAAAAGAATATCCGCATATTCAAATCCTGGGGTGTGAAGACAGTCTGCATAGAGGGCGACAGTAAAGAGAAACGCCGGGATAACGACGGTCGCCACGACAACGGGAATCGATCGGCCATAGAAAAAGCGCTGAAACTGAAATTTTCAGATGTTCCAGACCATCCGGCCATGACGGAGATTATGAGGGTCGCTGCCAGGATCCTGGAAGAGAGATCTCTCATGAAAGAAGGAGAAGATGAAATCCGTTAGCCTTCAGAGAATAGTAGAACGGGTAAAAGACCTTCCCACGCTTCCCCGGACGGTGTTGAAAATATCCGAACTCGTCAATGATCCGAAGTCTTCGGCCAAGGACCTCGCCAAGGTTATCACCGATGACCAGGTCCTGACCGCCAGGCTGCTGAAACTGGTGAATTCGTCTTTCTACGGATTTCCTCAGCGGATATCAACCGTAACCGGGGCCATCGTGCTGCTCGGTTTCGATGCCATCAGGAACCTGCTCCTGACGACCTCCGTGTTTGGCTTGTTTGCGAATCAAAGCGGAAAGGAGCGTTTCGGCATGGAGCGTTTCTGGGATCATTCTCTGGGATGTGCTGTCGGCGCAAAGGCAATCGGTGATTACATCCGATATGATAAAGTCGAGGAGTTGTTCGTTTCCGGCCTGTTACATGATATCGGGAAAATAGTGGAATTGCTTTTCCTGCCGGAGGATTTTGAGAAGCTCATCGCATTGGTTGAAAGGGAAAACCTCCTCATCATAGACGCGGAAAACCGCCTGCTGGATTATACCCATGCTGAAGTCGGTGCCCTGCTTGCCGAGAAATGGAACATGTCGTCCAAACTTGTGAATGTTATCGCCCACCATCACCAGCCCGGACAGGCCGGCAGGTTTACCCGGGAGACCGGGATCGTCCACCTGGCCGACATCCTCTGCCGTGCCCTGGATATGGGGTCGGGCGGAGATCAAAAGATTCCGGCCCTGGATGAAGGTGCCTGGGATTTACTGCAGTTGAATGAGAGCGCGATCGAGGAAATCGCGCTGGAAATGGAAGCGCAGTTCCAGGACATCAGACTCTTTATGAGTGAAATCCCGTAAGGGAAACGGTCACACGCTACAAATCGTTCGGGAGAATGGCTTATGTCGGATTCTGCAATTCTGTTTGTGGATGATGAAAAGAATATCCTTGATATTGTGAATGAATACCTGACGCGTAGCGGCTATGATGTGACGGTTGCGGATAATGGCAGACAGGCCCTTGAATATCTCAAGGACACGGATTTTGATGTTGTTTTTACCGATCTGAATATGCCGGGATTCAGCGGGCTGGAACTCCTGTCGGCCGTCAAGGATCGTCGCCCTGAAACCGAAGTCATTATCGTCACCGGGTATGGAACCATAGAATCGGCGGTCGAAGCCCTTAAACAGGGTTGTTACGATTACCTGCAGAAACCCATCAAGCTGGAACGATTGAAGCTGTTGGTAGACAGGATCCTGGAGAAAAAAAGACTTCAGCGGGAAAATCTGCTTTTTAAACGGAGGCTGAAAGAAAGATACCGGTATGATGAACTGGTCGGCGTGAGCCCGAAAATGCAGGAAATTTATGAAATAATCGACCGGATCAGCATGAACGTGCCGACCGTGCTGATACAGGGAGAGAGCGGGACCGGTAAAGAAGTCGTGGCCAGGGTTATTCACCAGAACAGCGGCTATAAAGACAGGCCATTTATTCCCGTCAATTGCGGCGCCATGGTGGAAGGTCTTCTTGAAAGCGAGCTTTTCGGCCATGTCAAAGGGTCTTTCAGCGGGGCGATCCGGGACAAGATCGGGCTGTTTCAGGCCGCGGAAGGGGGCACGATTTTTTTGGATGAGGTCGCTGAATTGACCCCGAATCTGCAGGTCAAACTCCTCCGCGTCCTGCAGGACAAAAAGGTTCGGCCCGTCGGTGATACCAAGGAGATGGACGTGGATGTCCGTGTCATTGCGGCGACCAACAGAAACCTGGAAGAGGCAATCAAAACCGGGGCGTTGCGGGAAGATCTCTTTTACCGCCTGAACGTCGTGTCTATCAATATGCCCCCGCTTCGCGAGCGAAAAGAAGACGTGCCGCTTTTTATCAATTATTTTCTCCATAAATTTAACGAATTGAACACAAGAAAAGTTTCGAGGGTCTCGCAGGAGGCAATGAATGCCATGCTTAACTATCACTGGCCGGGAAATGTGAGACAGCTCGAAAACGCCATGGAACGGGCGTTCGTCCTCGGGGTGGGGGATGTCATCGAGCTCAGCGATCTTCCTGCTGAGCTGCAGGCATTCGGTGATATCTCGGTACGGAAACCCATGCAGTTTAATCTGCGGGAAAACGAGATCATCCTGATCCGGGAGGCCATGAACAAAACAGCCGGCAACAAGGCTGAGGCCTCGGATCTGCTGGGTATTAATATCACGACGCTTTACAGAAAGTTGAAGCGATACGGGCTGTAAACCGCAGCGGGATCCGCTTGATTGCCCCGGACTTACCGGCAACCCGCCATACTCACCCATCGACTATCTCATGACTGTATCGGAAAAAATTATCCAGAAGCCGGCTCCGGGAACCCATATTCTGGC
>CAYTJI010000271.1:0-3514 GCA_964438065.1 uncultured Desulfobacteraceae bacterium
CAGAATCAGTCCAAGCTTCATCTTTTCCTGTCCCACGATTGCCGCAAATGGATAGATCAGTTTACTGCTTTTCATCGGTTCTCCTTGATAATATCTACCAGTTGGCCCGCCTTCAGCTCCTCGATTTTGGAGTACCGGGCCTTCAGGGCCCCGGCAAGCCGGGCTGCCAGACCAAAATTGACAATCCCCGGCTCTTCGGTATCCACAACGATATACATAACCCGTTGGTCAGCGGCCATCCTTGCCGCAATCCCAAGGGCCTCCTCAACAGGATTTTGGTCCCCCATGGCCACATTGGTCTTGCCGTCTGTAATGATAATTACAATGGGACGGGCCGCCGGGTCCCTCAGGAGGTGGTTTTGGGCCTCTTTGTACGTTGCCTCGAGCCCTGCGGAAAGAGGTGTCCTGCCCCCCACGGGCATTTCAGCCAGGAGTTTCCCTGCAAGCTCCACGGAAGCGGTGGGAGGAAGATTGGTCATGGCTTCATTTTTTCTAAAAGAGACCATGGCCACCCGATCGCGTTTCTGGTACGCATCCAAAAGGAGCGACATGATCGCCCCCTTGGAAGCCGCCATCCTTCCCCTTGCCCCCATGGAACCGCTTGCATCCACCAGAAAGAGCAAAAAATTGCCGATCCGTTTTTCCCTGACCCTTTCCCGGATATCCTCTTTCCGCAGGACAACGGCCAGGCCGTTTTCCCTTTTTCTCTTGGTCTGATAGGGGGCTGCGGCCCGCAAGGTGGCATCCAGGGCAATATCGCCGGTCCTGTTTCCGGGTATGCTCTTGATGTATCGCCCCTGCTTCAGAGAAACCCGCGTCCGGGACCTGCGGCCGGAACCGCGACGGTAGATTCTGTCTCTTGGAGTCGCGATCTCCTTGACTGCAAAGGTGGCGCCTATCTCAAATATCTGCTCAACGGAATCTTTTTTTTCGGGGACTTCCGCACTGTTGGTTTCCTCGCCATCCCGGAACTGCTCTTCAAGGCGCCGGGAAGGTTCATCAGCCCCGGTATTGGCCTGATCACCTTGCTCCTTGCCCGGCTTCTCCATGTCCGGCGGTTGTTTCTGTCCGTTTTGATCGGCCCCTTCATGCGGCTTTTCCTCCTGTTGATCCGGCTCGGGCTGCGGCATGGCGTCCCGTCTCCGGTGCGCAAGGACGAGGTGTGCCACCTTTGCGATATCATCCGTTAGGACCTCCTGACCATGGCGCAGGGAGGCATAGGTCCTGGCGGCCTGCTCCATGATAAGATCGGCGCGGTGACCTGCCACGTTGTTTTCCGTGCATAGTTCGGAGATAAAGGTTCTCAGATGTTTGGGCAGCCTGACCGCATTCAAATGGTCCATTGCCGATAAAATACCCTCGGCCGTACGGGCGTTTTCGTTTTTAAACCGCTTGAGAAATCCCTGTGGGTCAAGATCATAGGCCTCTCTTCTCTCCATCAGCTCAACCCGTTTTCCGAGATCCGTCTCCGCCTTGATGTCCACACAGAGCCCGAACCTGTCCAGAAGCTGCGGCCTCAATGGGCCTTCTTCCGGGTTCATTGTGCCCACCAGGATGAATGATGCCGGATGCCTGAATGAGATCCCCTCCCGCTCGATCCGGTTTTCCCCGGAAGCAGCCGCGTCGAGAATGATATCAACGATATGGTCATCCAGGAGGTTGACCTCGTCTATATAGAGAATACCGCGGTTCACCTCGGCCAGCAACCCCGGTTGAACAGTACGCCTGCCTTGCTTGATTGCCAGGGTGAAATCAATTCCTCCGACAACACGATCCTCCGTGGCATTGAGGGGCAGGGTCACGACCCTGACCCTGCGCAGGACGGTCCGTCCTTTCGACGCGTTTTCCCTGCACCAGTCACACATCCAGCCGCCATTCTCCGGATCGCAGGAATAAGGGCATCCCGCAACCACCCTGATTTCCGGAAGCAAGGCAGCCAGGGCACGGACCGCCGTTGACTTGGCCGTGCCTTTTTCTCCACGGATCAAGACCCCGCCGATGTTCGGATTGACCGCATTGAGCAGCAACGCCAGCTTTAACTCGTCCTGGCCGACAATGGCTGAAAACGGGTATATATTTTCAAACATCCTGTATCCTCTCCATTAAAACGAAACCGCCGGAGGGATCTCAAAATCTATAGTTGAGGCCCACTGCCCATGTTCGCGGGGGCGCCAGCCACCCGTCCCCGTAACGGTAGGCCTTATTAGCGATATTCTTGATTTCCCCGAAAAACTCCGGGGCTCCAAACCTGCCTGCCAGCCGTGCAGGGTGGTATTCCAGCCTGATGTTTCCGATGGCCCTCCCCGGCACTGAGTCCTTGTTGTCCGAGCGGGTATACTGTCTGGATTCATATTTTAGATTGAGGATGACGGAAAGGTCTTCTATCGGTACGCAGGTAAGATCCGCATACACCCGGTGCCTGGGCTTGGCGACCATCCATAAACCGGTATCCTCGTTAATGGCCTCAAGGTAAGTGTAGGTGGTTTTCAGGGACAAATCCTCCATGATTTTCCAGTTCAACGAAATATCCCCGCCCTTATAGGTCACCTCGCCAAAATTTTCATAACGGCCGATGCCATCGTCCCCAAGTACATAGGTGATCCTGCCGGTAATCCGGTTGTAAAAGACCGAAGCCCCGCATGAAAGGCGTGGTGATACTTCAGTAAAAAAGGAGAGGCTGAAATTATCCGCAGTCTCCATTTTAAGGCCGGGATTTGGTTCCTTGGTGCTTGTTTTGTCATATCTCTGGTAAAAGGATGGAGTGTTATTGGTCCTGCTGTAGCTCAATGAAACAGACCACTTGCCCTTCTTGTATGACATCTTGGCCTCCGGGTTGAGAGTGTTATCAAATTCCGAATACACGGTCCCCCGCAGTCCGAATGAAAAACTTATGGGCAGGCCATCAAACGAAATAGAGTCTGTCGCAAACACGGACTTCGACTGCTCATCTTTGGATGCAAACCTGCTGCTCTCTGCCTGGTCCCAACGAAAGGCAACACCGTAATTGATAGTCCCCCATTTCCCGGCCTTAATTGACGTCGAGATATCCTCGCCGAACTTTCTGACGGTTATGGTGTTGCTGACGCCCCTGTCAGGGTCCTTGTTTTTGGTTTCGGCATCGTTGAAAAAGGTTTCACTATCTATTCCCATTGCCTTGGCACTCAGGGCATAGGAATACATTTCACTCTGTTTCCGGGAATGTGGGGTGGGGTATTCGGGCCGGCCGCTCAAGCCTCGTTCATCTTTCAGGTAATCGACTGAAAATGTCAGGCCAGGCCCATTGTCAGGCACATATTCCAACTTGCCGGCAGCCCTTTTCTTTTTCTGGTCACCGTTGACCTGGTATCCCCCTGTATGCTCATACCCGAGGGATGCGCCAAGACCAAAAGCCCCTTTCCCCGTCCGGCAGTTGGCGCTGTAATGGGATGTGTCATGATTCCCCCAATACGATTTTATGTTTCCATGAAAGGCCTTGCTTTTCTTTGTAGTGATCAGAATGACACCGCCGCTGGCG
>CAYTJI010000272.1:0-3497 GCA_964438065.1 uncultured Desulfobacteraceae bacterium
ACCAACGGCCAGCATGCATTTTACCAACTCATTCACCAGGGCACAAAAATGGTGCCCTGCGACTTTCTTGGCGCGGCCATCAGCCACAATCCACTTGGCGACCACCATGATATTTTGATGTCCAATTTTTTCGCCCAGACCGAAGCATTGATGAAAGGCAAAACAGAAGGAGAAGTCAGGGAGGAGCTTGAAGCCTCGGGGATGGATGACAAGTCACTTGCAGCGGTTTTGCCACACAAAATTTTTTCCGGAAACCGCCCAACGAACACGATTCTTTTCAAAAAACTGACGCCTCGAACCCTGGGGGCCCTGATCGCCATGTATGAGCACAAGATATTTGTACAAGGGGTCATCTGGAATATCTTCAGCTTTGATCAGTGGGGCGTGGAACTGGGCAAACAACTCGCGAAAAAAATACAGATGGAACTGGATACCCCGCAGGAAGTCTCATCCCATGACGCATCGACCAACGGACTGATTAATACGTTCAAGAAAATGAATGGACAGATTCCCTGATCCATCCTTTTCTCAACATACCAGGATAATTTTATACCTAAATCCTGCAAGCGTCGAGTTTAGGGTAAACTGTTTTGAAAAACCGCAGTCTTTATGCCCGCAGCCGAATCGATGCGTGTCACGCAAGCACAACGTCCCTATAATTCGCTGATATTAAAAGTATAATTTCCTTTTTGAAAATAGTTTATGCAGGTTTTAGGTTATATTCATCATCCGATATCAAAGACTTTTTTGACCTCAACAGTAAAACAGACCGCATATGGACTATAGAAAACTGCGCATCAGCCTCACGTTGCTCGCTGCCGTCATCGCTTTCGGGACGATCGGGTATTATAACGTGGAAGACATGTCCCTGTTTGACGCTTTTTATATGACCATCATTACCATCAGTACGGTCGGGTTCTCAGAGGTCAATCCCCTTTCGTCCTACGGAAGGCTGATCACAATCATCATCATCAGCACCGGTATTGCCATCGGCGCGTACACGATAGGTATGATGCTGAGAATCGTGATTGAAGGGGAGTTGAGAAGGTCCTTCGGGAGGAAAAAAATGCTGAAACATATATCGAAATTGAGAAATCACTATATCATCTGCGGATTTGGAAGGATCGGCGAACTCATCTGCAGAGAGCTGCACAGTATGGAAATCGACTTTGTGGTGATAGACAAGGATCCCGGGATTGCGGACCGTCTGGATACGGAAGATTTCCTCTATCTTCCCCTGGATGCGACATCGGAAGAAACACTGATAACGGCCGGCATTATGGATGCCAAAGGGATCGTGACCGCCGTTACCCATGATGCGGACAATGTGTTCATTATTCTTACTGCAAAAGGCCTCAGACCGGACATTTTCGTGCTATCCCGTTCTTCAGACGTGAAAAACGAGGGGAAGCTCATCCGGGCCGGCGCATCCAGAGTGGTTTCCCCTTATCTTATCGGCGGGAGAAGAATGGCCCAGATGCTGATCAAGCCGACCGTTACCGATTTTATTGATATTGCAATGATGAACAATAATCTCGATCTTCTCATGGAGGAGGCGGAGATCAGACGGAATTCCCGTCTGGTCGGAAAGAATCTGGTAGAAAGCAACCTGAGAAAAGATTACGGCGTGATCATCGTGGCCATCAAGAAAAAAGTCGGAGGCATGATTTTCAACCCCATGCCCGCGGAAAAGCTGGAAGCCAATGACATCCTTGTTGTGCTGGGGAAAAAAGAAGATCTGGAGAAAATGCACGAGGTGCTGTGATCCACACCTGCGTTCAGTGGATCTGCTTCAGTTTTTCAAGAAGATTTTTCGCCTTCCTGATATCCTGTCGGGCCTGTCTGTGCTTCGGATTCAGTGCCAGCGTCTTTTCCCACTCCGCAATGGCCTTTTCCAGATCATCATTCACAAAATATTCGATCCCTCTTCTGTAGTAGATCTCTGACTGTTTTTTCATGGCCCGCTTCACATCGGATATGGCCTCCCCGAGTCCTTTGTACTCCGGATCCACCCTTTTAAACATCTTCAGCGCCTGGAAATACTTTCTTTTGATCCGGAAGGAT
This sequence comes from uncultured Desulfobacteraceae bacterium, assembly GCA_964438065.1. Taxonomy (GTDB): domain Bacteria; phylum Desulfobacterota; class DSM-4660; order Desulfatiglandales; family Desulfatiglandaceae; genus CAYTJI01. The sequence goes on from CAYTJI010000272.1 coordinate 2,065, forward strand.
TTTCCAAGCTGATAATACGAATCGTTCTCAAGACGGATGGCCTCCCTGTTTTCAGAGTCGTATTTCAGAATCTCAGCGGTAATCCCCAGCACCTTTTCATATTCCCTGTTTCTGAAGAAATCCTCGGCTTTCAGGAGCTTTTTGCCGAGGTCCGCAAACCACCCCGTGAACGCCGGTTCCAGAACGGGCAAGCGGACGACCGTACCCGACACCGGCACCCTGCCCGGGGAGAGATCCAGAAAGTAGGAAACCAGGAAATCCTTTTGCACGTCGTTGTACACCTCCCGGGCAACATCAGCGGGGGTGTCCCCCTGCTTCACGGTGTAGGTCGCGTAAACCGGGCACGCCATTGTGTCTCTCAGATCATTGAGCGCCTTCCGGTGATCCGGGTTGTATCGAAGCGTGGTCAGGAATTCCTTTCGCGCCGTGTCATAAAAGCCTTTACGACGGGAAGCGACGGCGCGTTTGAAAAACACATCTCCCTGCCTTTCAATCGTCGCCATCAATCTGACGATTTGTCCGGTCGCCTCCGGATCTGCCGGTTTCAGGCTTCCCACGACCTTCCAACCCAGAAGCGCCCCCTGAAGGTCATCCATTTCTTCGCATTCCCGGGCCTTGGTCCGCCAGTGTTCGGCCAGGGGGTCCCGATCCTGACCATACATGGAAAAATCGGCACACCCGACAAAAAACACAGCCGTTCCCAGCAACAAAATGCCTGCCAGCAATTTTTTCATCTCAGTTCGGTTCTGCAGAATACAGACAGTTTGGCCTTGAATTTTTTCATATCATATCCGCCATGGATAACGGAACGGTGAATCAGATAAGGATTAACAAAAACCGGATTTCTCCCCCGTTTCAGGGTGAATGCCGCACGGTATCCCGTTTTTTTCAGAACAGCGATCACGAGCGCATTGGCCTTCCCGCCCGGATAGGCCAGATACCTGCAGGGCCGTTTCAACCTGTTCTCGATTATCTTTTTCGATTGCGATATCTCCCCCCGCATTACGGAGAAATACCGTCTGAAAGAATCACCGCTTTTCAATTTTGTCAAATCCCGGCCCGTCGTGGTTTCGGATCCGATTTCAAACCCGTTTTCCGCCATTTCCGCGATCTGTTTCCATGTCAGGGACCCCGTGTTTCCGACCCGATCCGTTCGGACAAAAAGAACTGCCGGAAACCCGTACTCCTTCAGAATGGGAAACGCTATTTCATACACAGAGCGCAGATCCTCATCAAACGTGATCACGACGGATCTTTTCGGAATCTGACCGCTGAAATCAAGGAAATCCATCAACTGGTCCAGGCCGATGACATGATAGCCGTTTTCCCTGAGATATCTCATCTGCGATCTGAAGGCCTTTTCCGCGACAACCCTTTCGCCTGCATTGTTTTTGGAAACGCCATGATAGGCCAGAACCGGGACCGTCTGATAG
>CAYTJI010000273.1:0-3491 GCA_964438065.1 uncultured Desulfobacteraceae bacterium
TCAAACCTAAAACCTGCATAAATTATTTTCAAAAAGGAAGTTATGCTTTTAATATTAGCAAGTTGTGGGATCTCGTCAATCCGCAACTTCCTGATGATATTTCCCACACGGGTGACCCTTGGATCGTCTTCCGTCGCCCACACCGGACCTGTCTCCTGCTCGGCATCTGACTTCATGGAGCGAAATTTGAACAGGACAAAGTTCCTTTCATACTCCCCCACTCTCTCCTGTGAAAAAAAAACCGGACCCCTTGAATCAACCTTAATGGCCAGGGCCGTGATGAGCGTAACCGGGGAGGAAAGTACAAGGAGCAAAGCCGAGGCTGTCAGATCAATAATTCGCTTGCCGGTGCGGACAAATCGGGATTTTACAAACCCATCAGAAAAAATCAGCCAGCTGGGATTAATTTTTTCAACCAACAATTTTCCGGAAATCCGTTCATAAAAGCTCTCCCCGTTGATAACATTGATACCTCTTACCTTGCAACGCAGCAGTTCGTTGTAAGGCATAATACCCCTTTTTTCATCCAAAGCCACAATAACATTGCCCACGCCAGCCCCCTCTGCAAGGTCACATATGGTATCAAATCCATGGTAAACGGGAATACCACCTTTATTTTCAAGTGGGCTGTGTTTTTTTTAAAAGCCACAATTCCATCTATATTGTAGCTCAGGTCTCTTCTGGTCTGAATCTCCTTCAGGATATTGTCTGCAAGATCGCCATCGCCGATCAAAATAGCCCTTTCCGTAAGGATTTTATTCCTGATGACAATGCTGTAAATAATACGCCAGGAAACCAGGAAAAAGAGCAGGATGCCGAGGCTTGCAAAGAAAATCCAACGCCCGATGATCATTTCCGGCCATATGAAATAGATAAGGGCGAGGACAATGGACGTGATACCGATGGATTGAATGAGGCGTGACGCGATATCCAACGCAGTATCCGTGCTCTTAAATTCATAGAGGTCATTGAAATAGAGACTCACCTGGGTAAGCATGGAGACAAGAATCAATTTCGGCCAGAGGACCTGTAAGATCGTAAAGAAGTCAAGAACTCCCCCCAGGAGGAAGTAGGATGCCAGGCTGACGGCGCAGAACATCAGAACGCCTTCACCTGTCACAAAAAGGACACGCCTGGGAGAGATATATTGTCTGAAGATACGGATCATGTCAGTTAGTGTCCATCCATAAACGGCCTTTTTGCCCAATACCCGCGTTGCGCGAAAAAAATAATCCGTCGACCATGATATTCAGCCCGTTTGCCCGGAGCAGATGGCAGGATCCGGTGACCTGGTGTTCCCCGCCCAGGTACGTGATTGTCGGCGTCATTGGGGTAGAATAACTTCTATAATATCCTTGTCCGCGACAGTCACCTTGTCTGTATAAAGAAGCAGTCCCCTGCCAAAGCAGTATGCCATCCGGCAGAGTATGCCCGGATATTTCTTTTCCCTGACAATGAAACGTATCTCCGTCCCGCTGTGCGCTTTAAGCCATGTGGATAAAGTTTCCCGGTCCGCGGCGTTTGCCTGGTGGACCAGCATATAGTGCATCCCTTTAAAAGCATTGGAATTTGTGTTGAATGATCCTGAGGTTTCCAGGACTTCACAGGGTATTTTCAGTGCCTGCCCGGCGATTCCCGGCAAGGCCGGCAGTAACAGCAAAAGGCACAGCATCCACATCTTTAATTTCATCAGTCGATAACCTCCGGAATATTTAGTGTCCGACCTGTTCCCGTCCCCATTTCCGTTTACGCACCCTGTCCTTGATCCTCTGGATATGACCGCGGCCGAGGCCCTTGACTTCGCAGTCCAGTTCAAAATACCGTTCTATTTTCTGATCATCCAGGATACCGAAACAATCGATAATGGCAGCAGGACCGCCGATCATCTCCACTACATGGTCCGGGTCCAGGTCCAGATATTCCTGGTGCCGGACAGCGAAAACCACGGCGTCCGCGCCTCTCAGGGCATCGGCCAGATCCGGTGTCATCCGGAAATCGTCCAGGTGTTCCTGGTTGCGGAAGAACCGGGACCAGCTCGTGCCCGCGGCCGGATAAGAGGCCTGGTTTTCAAGCTCCCACCAGTGCCGGACATAGGGGTCATGGGCCTTGACCTCGGCCCCCATCTCGGTCAGCTTCCTCACAATGATTTCCGATCCGCTGTAGCGCGTGTCTCCCACGTCCTCGCGGTAAGAGGCCCCCAGCACGGTCACCTCCGAGGAGGCCACAATGTAGCCCATGTTTCTCAGGGCGTCCCGGACGAGCTGGGCCGCCCGGAGCGCGCGCGTGTCATTGATGTTGATGGCCGCGGTGGTGATCTTGAATATATCCCCTTCAAAACCCAGCAGGTGCTTGTATGCCCACATGCCGAGGCCCCCGTCCTTGGGGAGGCAGTAGCCCCCGATGCCGGGACCGGGAAAAATGATATTGTCATGGGTCGGCCGTACCTTGATGGCATTGATGACCTTGATCAGGTCCACGCCGTTGGTCTCGGCAAACAGGCTCCACTCATCCATGAAAGACAGGATGGTGGCCCGGTAACTGTTTTCCACAATCTTGCACGTTTCACTTTCAAGGGGCTTGTCCAGGACCGTGAGGGGATATTCTTCCACGTTCAGGACCTCGGACAGGAAACGGGTGACCCGCTCCCGGCTCTCGTCATTGATGCCGCTGCAGACGCGCCAGAAATCCCTGACCGATCGCACGTAGTTTCTGCCGGGCATGACCCGCTCAAAGCTGTGGGCCAGCAAGGGATCTTCCTGGATGCCCCTTTTCCTGAACGCCTTTCGGATGAGCGGCTGGGCCACATATTCGGTGGTTCCGGGCGGCACCGTGGTTTCAATCAGTACCAGGCAATGCGGGTCAATTTTGTCCCCGATAATCTTGAAGCTCTCTTCAAGGGCGCTGATGTCCGCTTCCCCGGTTTTGAGGTTCCCCAGTTCCTGTTTGAGAAAATCACACTGGACATCCACAACAAGGACATCGGCAAGCTGAAGGGCATCGTATGTGAACGTGGCCATGAGCGTCTTCTTTTGGGTGACGCACCGTTCGATCATGGGCGCCACTTCCGGGTCTTCCGCCTTGACAGGGGAAATCCCTCGGTTCATTAAAGGAATCTTCCAGAAACTCCGGGGGCTCGGCCGCTGCATGCCGATGACGAACTTGTTGGGTTTTCCGGTTTGTTTGTCAACGGAATCGGCCACGACCCCGGCCATGACCGCGCCCACAAAACCCAGGCCCATGACCACCACGATCTCCCTGCCTTCCTTTTTCTGCCTGTCGACCTGTTCAACAAGCCTCTCGTACTCCTTTTTGTAATCTTCTTCCCCCGGAAGTTTGAACTTTTCACCTTCCGGGCTGGTTGAATATTGCTGCATCGTCTTCTCCTTGAGACCTTTGAAAAACGACCACTTTTGCACCAACCCGGCGCCTGCCTGTGCGTTGCACGCAGACAGGTCAGGCTCGAATTATAATCCTCGAAATATTCAATATAT
>CAYTJI010000274.1:0-3483 GCA_964438065.1 uncultured Desulfobacteraceae bacterium
CATCTCGATGAGGTTCCCTTTCACTTCTTCAGGAAGTTTCCAGGTGCCGCGGATGGCGATATCAAAATCGGAATCCCCCGGTACTCCGTCACCATACACCGTGATACCGATGTCGCCGCCATTGACATCTGAGACGAATCACGCACCATTATTGACTTACTGAACGGATTATACTATACTGTTAATGTATATGGAAAAGACGGCTTGATGCTGTTTTTTGCTGAGGAAGGAGAAATCAGTAATTGGTGAATTTCAACAAGTTATCAGAGTTTCAGATACCCAGAATCGATCTTGGCACCATAAAATGGCCGAGATTTGATTTTTCCGGCATACCGTGGTCCCGGTTTCCCAGACTGAGAATCGGTGATTCTGTTGCCAGGCTTCCTATCATTCAGGGTGGGATGGGGGTAGGCATATCCCTTTCCGGCCTGGCGTCCGCCGTGGCCAATGAGGGGGGAATCGGGGTCATTGCGGCCAATTCAATCGGGATGATTGATCGGACCTGCCATGCCGGACACCGGGACGGCAATGTCGGTGTTCTGAGAAAGGAAATCCGAAAGGCCAAAGAAAACACCAGAGGTCTCATCGGCGTCAATATCATGGTGGCGGTAAATGATTTTCACGCGCTTTTGAATGTCGCCATTAAAGAAAGGGCCGACATGGTTTTTCTGGGTGCAGGGCTCCCGATCAAGGGAATCCCTGTGGAAGCACTAAGATCGGCCGGCGTCAAGGTTGTGCCTATTGTCAGTTCGGCCAGGGCGGCCGGTCTCATTTTCAAGGTCTGGATGAAAAAATATCAGGACATTCCGGACGCTGTGGTCGTGGAAGGGCCGAAAGCAGGCGGGCATCTCGGGTTTAAAGTGGACCAGATTGATGATCCCGACTTCGCGCTGGAACAGATCGTGCCCGAGGTCGTTTCCGCCGTAAGAGCTTACGAAGACCAATCCGGGAGGACTATCCCCGTAATCGCGGCCGGCGGTATTTTTACGGGTGCGGATATTTACCGGTTTTTCAAACTGGGGGCCAGTGGTGTTCAGATGGGCACCCGGTTCGTTGGAACATACGAATGTGATGCGGATATCCGGTTCAAAGAGGCCTATATCGCTTGCAGGGAAGAGGATATCAAAATCATCCGCAGCCCTGTCGGCATGCCTGGCCGGGCGATTGAAAACCAGTTTCTGCGGGATGTGTCCTCGGGTGAAAGAAAGAGTATCAAGTGTGCGTGGAGATGTCTCAGAAGTTGTGACATCCGAACGGCCCAATACTGCATCTCCGCGGCGTTGGATAATGCGAGACGGGGTATTCTTGAGAAGGGGTTCGCCTTTGCGGGAAGCAATGCCTTCCGGATCGAAAAAATCATCTCCGTAAAGGAATTGCTCCAGGAACTGAAGACCCAGTATCTCCGCGCGGAAGAAAAAGGAGTCGGCAGATTGCGGTCCGAATATGAAAGTGTTCTTGAAAAGCTTGTTTCTCTGAAAAAGGAGTATGGAATCGCAGTCAGCGCGCTGAGAGACGAGTATGAGATGTATATCGAGAAGGGGATAGCGACACTCCGTGAGGAGTATCTGAAGTCCATGGACCGGATCCGGTCTCTTAAGGACGAATATATGAAGGTATTGGATGATGCCGACACCCTCAAAGAAGAGTTGAACGCCCTGTTTGAACGCTACGCGCTGCTCAACCGGACTTCCCCCGAGGCCGTCTGAGACAGTCCCGCCTGCCGCCGAGTGGCTGCAAAAGGGATCGTTTTTCAAGTCATGCCTGTTTTTTATTTTACCACGGTCAGTAGCATCTTGAACCGCGTGACGGCATGGACCGAATGCGGGACATCGGCAGGCATGACAACGACTTCCCCGGGATTTGCCGTTACCTCTTTACCCCCGATGTTCAGTTGGACCTCACCTTCCAGGACCTGCACCAAGGCATCCCCGGGCGCTGCATGGGTGCTCAGGCCTTCTCCCTTGTCAAAGGCGAAGAGGGTCAGGCTCAGCGCCTCGTTCTGGGCGAGTGTGCGGCTGCTCACCTGGCCTTCGTTGTATTCGACAAGGTCCCTCAGCACGTGTGGCTCAGAGAAGGTGATGTTTTTTATACGTACGGGCTTATCCATAGGCTGTGTCCTCCTTTTTGTTGAAGACATGAACCTCGGTTCATGTCTTTTGGTTTTTAATCTCCGGGCTACTCCCCTTCCACCCATGAAATACATATGTGGATAAAATGACAGCAGAAGTTGACTGAACGGCCGGGGGCCGATCGGAGCCCGGAATGGGTCTGAAAGACGCGGGCAAGAAAATAAAAACCGAGGCGGACAGACAATCACGGGAGAGAGGCTATCCCAACGCATATTTTTTCCGGAGTCTGGATGAGACTTCACGGGTCATGGCAAAGGCCAGGTTCACGGTTTTTTCCCGATCCGGATTTACTAGACAGCAGGTTGCCGGCGAGAGCAGGCTCCTGGAGAGAAGAAAATGCCGGTCTATACCGCGTTGGGACAGTACGGACCAGATGGTTTCCAGACGCCCGGCAACGGAATCTACATCCTCTTTTTCAAAAGACTCCAGATTGGTTGGGACAATCCCCCACACGAGCGTACCACCACGGTCAAGGAAACGGTTGATATTGCGGGCGTAGCTGGAAAATATTTCCCCATTGGTGTAAATGTCCAGGCTCAGGATGTCCAGGTCGAGGGTAAGGAGAAAATCCCAGTCCGGATTTCCACAGAGATGGACTCCCCGGGGCCTTTCGATCATCTCAAAAAAGGCGTCCATGTCCGCATGGGCGGCGATGTTGTTGTACCCCGACATGGCACTGAACAGATACTGGAGTCCCGGTTCATCCACAAACATAAAGGCATGAGCATTCTTTTTTTTGAGCCTGCCCAGCTGGACATTGATACGCTTTGCCATGAACTCGAACAGGAACGGCCGTACGGTTTCATCAAACAGGATTGGTCGGTCATCCTGGTCTACAACATTGAATCCAAAACTGATCGGGCCCTCAGGCTGACCACGGATGGCGGGCCTGTCGGACAGACCCCGTTCCAGGAACCGGTGATAAACAACGTAATAGGGGCGGCTGATATCGAAAAAATCCGGCTCCTCGAATCGGGCCATGGTATCTTCCAGTTCCACAATGAATTTTTCCATTGAAAAGCGCAGGGTCCGGTTTTCCAGGTCCAGAACAATACCGGGAAAGTGCTCCGAGGCCTGCACATACATATCTTCATAATAATTGAAATTGGGCAGTTGCGGCCAGAACGGGACATCCAGGGACAGGGCCGTCTCAAGGGCCTGATCCACATCCGTGTGGGGCATGACCGCCATGGCGGTGGTGAGCAGATCTCCGGGGAGCATCATGGTTTTTACAGGTTCGGATACTGCCGTGGCAATATCCGCCAATTCAGGGTTGTTTCAGGATGAGTAGTGGCAAAAAAAAGAGGTTGTCCCGCATCAGGCAACCTCTTTACGAGACCTTTGAAAAGCGACC
>CAYTJI010000275.1:0-3474 GCA_964438065.1 uncultured Desulfobacteraceae bacterium
TGCGCCCTTGCCGCCTTGCACCTGCCTGCTGCAGGCAGGTCTTCGGCAAACTTGACGCCTGCAGGATTTAGGGTTCAAAAGTCTCGGGTAGGTAATGGGGGGTTGGACGCCGGGATCGCGGAAAAAGGCCATTTATGGATGGAAACTCTCTGAAAAAATCCAAGGAGGATATCAATGAAAGTACTCGTCAGCGATCCCCTTTCAGAGGTGGGGATACGAATTTTTCAGGAAACGCCCGGAATCGATGTAGATGTCAATACCGGGCTCTCACCCGAAGAACTGGGGTCCGTCATCGGCCCGTATGACGGCCTTGTGATTCGCAGCGCGACCAAGGTAACCGCCGAGGTCATCGAAAAGGCGGATAATCTCAAGGTAATCGGACGGGCGGGGATCGGCCTGGACAACGTGGACATCCCGGCAGCCAGCCAGCGGGGAATTGTGGTCATGAATACCCCGGAGGGGAACACCATTACCACGGCCGAGCACACCCTTGCCATGATGATGGCCCTTTCCAGAAATATCCCCCAGGGCACTGCTTCCCTCAAGGCGGGAAAATGGGAGAAGAAAAATCTCAAGGGGCAGGAACTGTTCAATAAAACCCTCGGGATAATCGGTGCCGGACACATCGGCAGGATCGTGGCTGACCGGGCGAAAGGCATGAAAATGAAGGTCATCGTCTACGACCCGTACATCAAACCCGAGGTCATCGAAAAACTGGATCTGGAACCGGTCTCGTTCGACGAACTGCTCAAACGCTCTGATTACATCACCGTGCACACCCCCAAGACAGATGAAACCACCAACCTGATAAACAAAGAAACCATCGCCAGGATGAAGCCGGGTGCCATGGTCATCAATTGTGCCCGGGGTGGAATCGTGAATGAAGATGATGTGTGCGAAGCACTGAAATCGGGACATTTGAAAGGTGTGGCCATGGATGTTTTCACCAACGAGCCTCCCGGGCAATCCGAACTGATGGCACATCCCAGATTCATCTGCACGCCCCATCTGGGCGCCTCAACAAAAGAGGCGCAGGACAATGTTGCCAAGGATGTCGCGAACCAGATTGTGGCATACCTGCTTCACGGGACGATCAAGAATGCGGTGAACGTTCCCAGCATCAGCGCTGAACTCATGGCCACGCTGAGGCCCTACGTGACACTGGCGGAAAAGATAGGCGCGTTCCAGTCTCAGCTCGCGGACAGCGCCATTCTGGAAGCCAGGATCGATTATTCCGGTACGGTGACGGAATACGACCTCGCCCCCCTGACCACCGCGGTCCTCAAGGGCCTTCTGACGCCCATTCTGAAAGACGATGTCAACTTCGTCAACGCGCCTTTCATTGCAGAAGAGCGGGGGATCAGGGTCGTGGAATCCAGAAGCAGCACATCAAGGGATTTTGCCAGTCTCATCAAGCTGACGGTAAAAACGCTGGACGCCGAAAACATTATCTCCGGCACGATTTTCGGCAGGAATCTGCCCAGGATTCTGCGTATTAATGACTTTTACATGGAGGCCATTCCCGAGGGGCACAATCTGTTTATCCAGAATCTGAACAAACCCGGTGTCATCGGTCAGATCGCAACAATTCTCGGAAAACAGGAAATCAACATCAGCCGCATGCAGGTAGGAGAGCAGAAAAGCAGGAAACAGAATGTCATTCTGCTGTCCACCAGTGCCATGGTCCGGGATGATATACTGGAAGAGATCCGGGGGCTTGAAAATGTCTTTTCAGTGAGAAAGATCGCACTGTAGGGCAGATGATCCCGAAATATCGTTGTGCCCTCATCCGTCATTCCGGTGATGGCCAGTCATGCGGTCATAACCAGAGGCATTTGAAAAATGACCGATTTTGCGCCGAAACGATTCGAAGATCCCGGACACTGAGCCTGACCTGTCTGCGTGCCTGTCCCGTCCGGACGGCGGACAGGCAACACCGGCAGGCGCCGGGTGGGTGCAAAAGCGGGCGCATTTCAAAGGGTTCCAGTCAGGATTCGCCATCCGCGGCCTCTACGCAACAGGAAGGAGTGAAAAGCCATGACAGAAGAAGAAAAAGGTTTTGTTATCAAGGACAGGCGGTCTCTGGATGAGAAAGGAGATCTGAAAGAAAGGCCTTCCGGCGAACAAGGCACCGAAGATGCACCGAAAAAACCGAAAGAGGAAAAAAGAACAGAGGATCGAAAAGACAGGGCGGAACCACCGCCGCTGCCGGAGCCGAATTTCACCGCGCTGATTTTCAGCCTCAGCTCGACCGCCCTTTTTCATCTGGGAGAAGTTCCTGATCCACAGACCGGAGAAAAAAAAGTCGATCTTTCACTGGCAAAGCACACCATTGACACGATTGCCATGCTGCAGGACAAAACCGCCGGGAACCTGACGGATGAAGAACAGAAATTTACGGAAAGCATCCTCGCTGACCTGAGGTGGCGTTTCGTGAAAGCAAAGAAATAGCCCGGAATGTGCCGGCACCCCTTTGTTCTCCGTCCCGCCCTCGGGGCGAACCGTGGACCGACGACCGGAGGACAGGATATGGTCTGGGAGCATCCTGAAGAGCGGAATCCCGCATGATCGTACGATCACCAGCCAAGCTCAACATGCGACTCAAGGTCATTGATCAGCGACCGGACGGGTATCATAATCTGGTCTCCATCATGGTACCCGTTCATCTGTTTGATGTGATCGAGCTGAAAACACATCGAACCCCGGGGATCCGTCTGTCCTGCAGGGGCCTTCACGTGCCGGAAAGCCCGGACAACCTGGTTATCCGCGCGGCCCGCGCCTTTTTTTCCCGAACCGGCCTTGAGGACCACCTTTCCATCAAACTCACCAAAGTCATCCCCGTTGCCGCGGGACTGGGTGGCGGGAGCAGCAACGCGGCCTGCACGCTGAAGGCCCTGAATGAACTCTATTCCGGGCCGCTCACATTCCATGAACTGGAAGAACTGGCCATTGAGCTGGGTGCGGATGTTCCCTTCTTTCTGCAGGAGCGCCCGTGCATTGCGAGGGGCATCGGCGAAATTCTCGAACCTATCCAAAACTGGCCGGAATTCTGGTATGTCATTGTGATGCCCCCGTTCACTGTCCCGACGTCCTGGGTCTACGCCAACCTGAATTTAGCGTTGACAAAAGACGAGTATGCCTATATACTTCAGTGCTTGGCAGACAATCCGTTTGATATCGCGGGTATACTTGAAAACGATCTGGAAAGGGTTACAGCGGTCCGTTTCCCGGTTATTTCTCTCATTAAGGAACTTCTTCTGGATGCCGGCGCCAAAGGGGCGCTGATGTCCGGAAGCGGGCCTAGTGTTTTTGGCATTTTTGGATCAGAAGACAAGGCCATTGCCGCTGAACAACATCTCGTTGTAAAGGATATCGGCAAAATTTTTGTGGCCAGGGGTCTCGATTAACCTGAAATGCAATTGGGGTGTCGTCAAGTGGTAAGACACGGGCCTTTGGCGCCCGCATTCGGGGGTT
>CAYTJI010000276.1:0-2573 GCA_964438065.1 uncultured Desulfobacteraceae bacterium
CGGGCGATCCCCCCGCAAGGTCCGCTTTGATTGCACCGTCCTGGGCAGTGGAAAAAACAAAAAACCTGGCTTTAATCCGCGCCGCCCTTGAAAAACGGGATACCCGTCAGGGCCGCCGCTATTCGGAATCCGGTACTTCATCCGGACCCACTTCACGCGAATCCTGAGACAGGGTCGGGAGCTACCGGGAAACCCTGCGGAGACCCGGGAGGGAATGTGGGGCGTATCATCCGTTCAGGCCCGCGCGTCATCGACCAGGTTTTTCAGGTCCTGCACATTCTGCACATTACAAATACGGATATGATTATTGCCGGCCAACGTTTTTTTGAGCATCCCCGCCAATACCGTCTTCGGCCCGACCTCTACAAAGGTGTCGATACCGCCCTTGAGCATGCGGCCAATAATATCATGCCACCGGACAGGGCTTACCAGTTGCGTGGCCATGAGGTCTTTTATCTTTTCAGGTTCGGTTTCTCTGCCAGCAGTCGCATTGAACAGCACGGTGGACTGCGGGCTTGAAAACGGAATGTCCTCCATGAAACTGCGGAATTCGTCAACCGCTCCACGCATCAGCTCACAGTGCCACGCGCCACTGACCTTGAGAGAAATCGCCCTGCCGGTCCTCTCGCGGACCAGTTGCACCGCACGGGAAACCGCTTCCTTTTCACCGGTAATGACAATCTGCTCCGCGGTGTTGTGGTTGGCCACCGCGAGAATATCCTGCCCTCTCGCCTCATCGATGACCTCCTGAACCGCATGGATATCCATGCCGATGACAGCAACCATGTCCCCCGGGTGAGCCCGGGCTTCGCGGTGCATGAGTTCACCCCTTTTCCGAACCAGCCGAAGGGCATCGGCATGACTGATCACCCCGGCTGAAGCCAGGGCCGCGTACTCCCCCAGGCTGTGCCCGGCCGAAACCACCGGTTTGATCCCCGAGGCCGTCAATGCGGCGAGGCAGGAAAGATTCACTGCGGTAATCGCCGGCTGGAGATTTTCAGTAATGGTCAGTTCATCCATTGGCCCCTTGAAACAAAGCTCTGAAATGGGCCGTCCGCATATATCATCCACCTGGTCGAATATCTCTCTGACCGCGGGAAACCTTTCACTCAAGTCCAGGCCCATGCCCACAAATTGTGAGCCCTGGCCGGGGAAGAGAAATGCTGTTTTTTCAAACATTATCGTTCTGACTAACCTTATACCTAAATCCTGCAAGCGTCGGGTTTGCCGAAGACCTGCCTGCAGCAGGCAGGTGCAAGGCGGCAAGGGCGCAGACGTACGACGATACTTCAAGTCCTTGCCAACGCCGTCCCGCCTCCAGGCGGGATAAACTCGGCGCTCCCGCAGGGTAACCTGTTTTCAAAAACCGCAGACTTTATCGCCGCATTCAAATTGATGCGTGACATGCAGGCCCGGCATTCCAATAATTTGCTGATATTAAAAACATAACTTCCTTTTTTAAAAACAGTTTATGCAGATTTTAGATGAAACGTGAAAAAAGGGGAAGCCCGCAGCTCAGGTCAGACGTCTCCTTCTTCTTTTAAGGAGAACATAAAGGGCCCCCGCCCCGCCATCGTACGGCTGCGCCGTAGAAAATGCCAGTACGATTTTCCTGATCGGGCCCCGTTTCAGCCACACCGGCAGGCGCTCCTTCAATATTGGGATATGGTCCTCCGAGTTCAGGCCCCTGCCGTGTACGATAAGCACACATCTCAACCCGAGCCGAAAACTCCGGAGAAGAAATTCCCGGACCCGGATTTCCGCGCCCCGTTTGGTCAAACCGTGCAGGTCCACATAATCCTGCACGGGAATACGCCCTCTTTTCAGCTGCTGCATCAATTTCCTGGTGACCCCGGCCACGGCCCCTTCAATATACTCGTCCGTGAAGGTGATGTCCAATTCCTCCGCTCCGCACACCAAATCAGAGAGGTGAGACAACACCGCCAGTTCCTCGTTCCCCGCGGCATGGGCAGGCTTGGTATCCGGGTCTGGAACCCGCACGACCCGATTTCCGCTTCCGGGCAGCGGATCCACATCCGACATGATCTCAAGAAAATACCGATCTTCACTCTGTGACCGACCGGTCTCCGGCTGTTTCCGCAAGACTTCTTTGCGATCCTCCGGTTTGCCGGATATCTCCTTGAGGGCCGCAAAATTTCCTTTCAGCGGGTTGAAAATCACCGGCTTGTCTTTTGGAGGTCTCGGGCTGCCCGAACGCTTTTTTCTTTTTTTTCTCCGCGCCACTGCTGGCTCCCCCGCAAATTCAAGACGAATCATGACCGGGGCGGAAAATAAGCTCTAGTGCCCATCCGTAAATGGCCCTTTTGTGGACTTATCCCCTTTGTCAAGTCAAAATTCCTCTTGGCTTTCTCTCATAAATTTTCCGGAAGCCTATTAAACAACCTCCAGAAACGGGCGGTGGCCTTATGTATTTATAATTCCATCAGTTTTCCATCTGCTTTTCAGCAAGAGATTCTTTGACCAAAAAGTCCAACTTTCCTGATTTTGAGTTTTCTTCAATCTGTTCGCCCGAAAGCTGAAAAAACGGCCGGCAATCACTTGTCCCGTATGCG
>CAYTJI010000276.1:2583-3462 GCA_964438065.1 uncultured Desulfobacteraceae bacterium
AGGCAGCCCGCCTGGCTTACATAATCGAAAAAGGAGAAACGGTTCAGATTGTGGTTCGCTTAGGCTCACACATTCCGACCTTATTCGTTAGCCGGGTTCATTTCATGCCCTTAACAACAACAAAAGAACCTTCTCCAAACCCATCAAGGACGGTTTTTGGCGGCATGCCTGAAATAATAGTTTGTTTAATTCGTGCAAGCTTAAATCCACATTCTTCAAGGTATTTCAGAACCTCGTGCGTAGAGAAAAACGTTGCATCCTTGTAGAATTTGCTTTCTTCCCGCTTTTCCCAATATTGCCGTCCCAATTCGCTCTCTCTATCCACGAATCCTACTACAATAATCCCAGCGGGTTTCAAAATTCTAAATGCTTCCCTGAAAGTCTTAATAATGTCATCAACAAAGCAGATTGTGTTTACCATCAACACAAAATCGAATTTCTTGTCAGGGAAAGGTAAATCCTCGGCTATGCCGTGATAAACGTTGATTCCCTGCTGTCTCGCTTTTATTGCCATTTTTTCTGAAGGCTCAACACCGATTTTTATTCCTAGGGGTCCTGCAAATTTGCCTGAACCGACACCTACTTCCATCCCTTCGGCTCCAGCTGAAGGAATAAGCTGCCTAATGGTTTCCAGTTCAGCTTCATACAGATCACGATTTTTCTCGAACCATTCATCATAGGCATTGCTGTATTTTTCAAATGGCTCAATTTTTGCCATATAAAACTCCAATGCAGCTTTCACTCCATCGGCTAACGTCAAAGCTAAGCTGCCGACAACTGCAAGCCTAAGGCGCAGCGGGTTGGCGGTCAGCTTCAGCGCCTTGTTCGGCGATTTCCTTTCTCCTTAATTCCATTGCCCTTTGACTAATGCTCTCTATG
>CAYTJI010000277.1:0-3445 GCA_964438065.1 uncultured Desulfobacteraceae bacterium
GTCCAGTTCCCGTTCAAGTATCCGGATGTTCCCCACTTTCAATGTGAACCCCGCCGCGCGGGCATGCCCTCCGAATTTTTCAAACAAGTGACCGAACCGGCTCAGTGCCCGGAAAAGATGAAACCCGTCGATGCTTCTCGCGGAACCGACAGCCAGGCCATTGCTGATATTGAAGACGAGTGACGGTCGATGGTAAACGTCTACAAGCCGGGATGCGACTATGCCCAGAACCCCTTTGTGCCACCCTCTTTCACCCAGAAACAGGGTTTTCCGATCCCCCAGACCACCGGACGTTTCGATCTGATTCCGGATCCGGTCGAAGATTTTTCTCTCAATATCCTGGCGCTTTCCATTGGCCGAATTGATCTTCAGCGCAAAATTTTTGGCTGACGCCACATTGCGCGACGTCAGAAGCCGGATCCCCAGGGATGAATCACCCATCCGGCCAGGGGCATTCAGGCGCGGTGCCAGCCGGAATGCCAGGTCCTCTGATCCGATCTCTGTATCCCGGACACCGGAAACCTCCATCATGGCACGGAGTCCGGGCCATCGCGTTTCCGCCATGGCCGCTATCCCGCTGTTCACCAGAATCCGGTTCTGACCGGTCAGGGGGACCCGGTCAGCTACCGTGCCCAGGGCGACCAGATCCAGATATTCCTTCAGATCCGGCTCGTTTCGTTCCCTGAACCAGCCCTTGTCACGCAGGGCCGCCCGGAGCGCCACGGACAAAAAGAAGGCAACGCCGACCCCCGAAAGATCCTTGAACGGAAAAGGGCAATCCGGCTGATGGGGATTGATGACCGGGCAAGCCGGCCTGAAGGAATCCGGCAGTTGATGGTGATCGGTTACGACCACTTCCATTCCAAGACTCAGCGCCAAGGCGATTTCTCTTTCATTGGAAACACCACAGTCCACCGTGATCAGCAGATTCGCACCCCGGTCGTGAATTTTTTGGACCGCACCCGGGTTAAGTCCGTAACCTTCTTCCAGTCGGTTCGGAATATAGCAAAAGACCCGAACTCCCAGGCTGGAAAAAAAATGGTACAACAGCGCTGCGGCAGTCAGGCCATCCGCGTCATAGTCTCCGAATACGGCGATGGTCTCCCGCCGATCCAGTGTCTTCAGGATATGGTTCACGGCGACACCCATGTCTTTCATGAGCATGGGATCAGCCATGTCGGCCAGACGAAGGCGCATGAACGCCAGGGCCGACTGTTTGTCCGCGACGCCGCGGTTGATAAGGAGCTGCGCCTGCAGAGAAGAGAGTCCGGTTTCAAAGGCGAGTTCTTTTGAAAAGGGAGACGTCGGGATGACGTTCCATATCTTACTGGATGACACGATCTGCTGCACTCGCAAAGAACAGTGTTTTCAGGTGGCGGGCCGGCGGAGGAATACCGGGCAAAGGAACCGCTCAGCCCTGCTGCCCGATGATCCGCTCAACACGAAGGATATCCTCCGGCACATCGACCTCAATGGAATCGACAGGGCTTTCCAGCACCTTGATCCTGAATCCGTGTTCGAGTGCCCTGAGTTGTTCCAGCTTTTCCGCGGACTCCAGGATTCCTTCAGAAAGCCGGGTGAACCGGATCAGAAACGACATCCGGAAACCATAAACGCCCAGATGTTTGAAGTACATCCCCGGCGACCGGAAATCGCGGTGGTACGGAATCGCGTGCCGGGAGAAATACAGGGCAAACCCCTGCCGGTCGGTAACCACCTTGACATGGTTGGGATTCTGGATGCTTGTCCCATCGCGTATCCGGTACATCAGTGTGGACATGACGATGGTCGGATCCGCCTCAAGCGGCGTGATCAACAGAGGGATGATTTCAGGATCAAACAAGGGCTGATCACCCTGGATATTCACGACAATGTCATCCTGCTCCAGCCCTGTCATCAAAGCGGCCTGGGCGACACGGTCCGTTCCCGAAGCGTGGGCTCCGTCCGTGAGGAGAACCTTGCCGTCGAACCCTCTCACACAATCGAAGATACGCCGGTCATCAGTGGCTACAATCACCTCAGACACGCGTGCACAATCGACAGCACGTTCGTAAACACGCTGAATCATGGGCTTGCCGGAAATCAGGGCAAGCGGTTTTCCCGGAAAACGGGTGGACGGGTACCTGGCCGGGATAAATACGTATACCTTCATCAAAGGGGCCTCTGAAAGGGGTTCCTGAGAAATGAAGAAACGGAAGGCTCAGGGCTCTGAATAGCTCGCACATGCAGAATCCGATTCCCACACCGCCACCTTGCTCACCCTGAGACCTTCACTGTTGAGTTCCCCGGACAGCGTTCGAAAGAGATGGCACGCGATGTTTTCAGAAGACGGATTCATTGATATGAAGGGTTCCAGTTCATTCAAAAACCGGTGGTCAAGGCCGGCCAGTAGCATACCGGCTTTTTCCTTGATAACCCTGAAATCGACCAGCAGACCGTCTTCTCCGAGTTGATCTCCGCACACAAAGACTTCCACCTTCCAGTTATGACCGTGCAGGTTTTCGCAACCGCCATGAAACCCTCTGAGCTGGTGGGCCGCCGCGAACTGGGAGGTAATTTTTAGTTCGTACATATTTCAGCCTTCCTTGACTTCCTTTCCGCATTCCGTGCATTTCCCGTCAACGATAATGCCCGTGCAGGTACCGTCCGGACACAGAATTCGGCTGTCCGGATCAAATTCGCTGTTATCCTCATGAACGTCTTCCCGGATTTCATCCAGAGAGGAACCGCACATCATGCAGAACTTTGCGCCCTCAGGAGACGCGGCACCGCAACCGGGACATACAGGTCCCGGAATATCCTTTCCGCAATAAGGGCATTTCATGGTACATTCTCCCATACATGTCGAGACCTCTGCAACGGCACACCGGTCAGCCGGCGATCCCGTGAGTCCGGCATTCACGGGAGCCCCGGACACAAGGTGCGGATTGCAAAGGTCTCTCGTTTCAGAGGGGCTTTCCGACGGACGACTAGCTTTTTCTGGATGTCACAGTCTGGAATGAAGTGATCTGCTGTTTGACCCTCGTGCTTTTGCACTTCGGGCAGCGGATTTTCTTTTTTTCATATTCCGAAATACTCAAAATGAGACTGAAGCCTTTCTTACATTTTTCGCAAAAAAACTCATAAGTGGGCATTGCAGACCTCCTTTCGGAATGGATCTCAAGAAAACGCCGGCGAAATACGGTGTATACCCACAAAAAACGCGCGGAAACAGGCCGATCTTCCAGCCACCGTCTCCGTGAACCGGGCATCCGTTCGGAGTATTTCCGTCCCGACCTGGATACTGCAGTTACAACCTAAAACCTGCATAAACTGTTTTCAAAAAGGAAGTTATGCTTTTAATATCAGCAAGTTATGGGAACGTTGTGCTTGCATGACACGCATCAATTTGAATGCGCCCATAAAGGCTGCGGTTTTTGAAAACAGTTTACCCTCCGGGAGCGCC
>CAYTJI010000278.1:0-3442 GCA_964438065.1 uncultured Desulfobacteraceae bacterium
TGCAAATATTGAAAAACTTGCAAGGATTAAGAAACTTTTTATCATAAAGTATGGTACCATTACTGTTATATGAAGTAAATTAATTTTTGGAAAAGAAATTATGAGTATTAAAATTAGAAAAGCAACTCTTGGGGATGCCCCGTTTTTAGCGCAGATGATATTACAAAGTTCTAGGGCTGGTAAAAAAGAGGGTATATTTGATCTAATCTTTTTTGATTGTGATGAGGCAGGAGTCTTAAAAAAGTTAGAAGAACTTACTCAAACCGATGCAAAAAGCCATTGTCAATTTAGTAACTTTTTAATAGCAGAGGTTGATGGAAAAAGTGTAGGTTCACTGTGTAGCTATGAGCCAAGGATATCCACAAGAGAAACATTTATCGAGGCATTAAAAGAGATAGGCTATGATGATGTGGAAGATAGTTTGGAACCACTCTATGAGTGTGATTTTGAGTTAAATAAACGCACACTTATGTTTGACTTTATGGAGGAGTTAGAAGGTTTTATAGATGTTGGTGTCTTAAAAGCATTGATGCAAAAATCACTTTTAACTGCAAGATTAAAAGGCTATAGAATCGCTCAAAGCATAGTTGAAATAGGTTCACTAGAGTCCATTATGTACTATAAAAAGATGGGTTTTAAAGAGGTTGAGAGTAAAGAGTGTGAACTTTATAAAGAAAAATTTGGAAGAGCAGGGTTGACGCTTCTTGCAATAGAGTTTTAGGTTGATTTTATAGAACTTTCTGCTCTGTCTTTCCACCACAGGCACCCATCAGCTTAACCCGGACCAGGCCCTCAGCGTCCACGTCCACAAGCTGAACGTCCCCGCCGTCTGCCTGCAAAGAAGGCCGAATTTTGAGCAGTGCTTCTTCAATTTTTTCTTTGAGTGGCATTTGTTCCCCTCTAAAGTTAACGGCTTCGTAAAAAGCTGGATTATGGCGCTTCGCGCCGGTTTATGAGAAACGAACTTGAGTTCACAGGAAAAGTACATCTCCCGCACCGGATCAGTTTTTCCCCTTTCGCCTTCGGGAAAGCGGTTGTACCCCGGTTGACCTGTCCTTTCCGGGATATTTGTCCGATGCTGACTGTTTTCAGTATCCATTTTTTATATCACAGAGCAACGCCGATTGCTATTGAAAAATTTCTCTTACGCGAGCGTCCAGAAACCGGCTGAGCCCTGTTGAAGTTCCCGGCGACCATCCCATGGTTTTCGACCATATGTCATCAGATTCCATACACAGATACAGACCGGGATTTTTGTGCCATTTTTCGAGGTTTTCTCGCATGTAGGAATAGAATTCCAGACGGATCGGTTTGAAATACCGCATCTTACCGTCCAGCCCGACAATGAATTCCCCGTCCAGTACACACGTGTCCGGGTGACGTTTCCTGATCAGAGATTTCAGTTCCGGCATGAATCGGAATGCGCCCAGGCTGATCCATATGATTCCCTCTGGTTTGATGCGGGCGTCCATCAGTTCAATGGTTCTCAGGTACCCTTCTCTCCAGTTGTCATGATGGATAATCGGATCGAAATGAAACGCCAGCACAAACCCTTCTTCCTGACAGATCCTTGCCGCCTCAAGCCGTTGTTTCAGGCTTGCCGCCCCGTGTTCTTCCCGGGAGCAGATATAAGGACTGTTTAATGACCACGATACGACAATCCGGTCCCTGTATCCGGAGGTCAGCAATTTCCCGACCCGGTCCGTTTTGGTCTTCAGCTCCAGAACAGCGTTTTTTCTCGTGGAAAAAAGTGGGAGGAGATATTCGCTCAGTCCAGTAACCGGATCAAGTGCCAGGCTGTCTGTGAATTCACCGGTTCCGATCCTGAAGATCCTGTCAGGGGTGCTGTCAATATCCTTTAGAATTTCAATAAGTTTTTCATTGAAATTAATAAAAATATTCAGGTTCGGCCGATTAAAGTATGCCTGAAGAATGCAGTAGCTGCAATTCAGGGGACAATTGGTCGCCAGGTTGAGAATCTGGTATCCGCAGCAGATGTAGTTTCTGGTCCCCGGGCACGGTTTCAAAAAGTCTCCCTGATAATTGAGCAGGTGCAGGGTATCCTTCCCCATTCCCGTTTCTGCCGAATACCTCTTTTCCTTGTCCATGTGAATTTTCCGAACCGGTGTGCCGGCCAGTCGCTTCAGGATGGCACGGGCGTACGGATGACCGGAAGTGTTCTCATCCAGTAGAATTTTCTTGATGAAATGATCAGGCATGGGGTATCTTTTCCCAGGGATCACGCAAGGTTGCAAGATTTTTTTCATGCAGCAGGTGTTCTATTTTCCTTTCGAGTTCCTTCCCGTTTTCAAAAAATACCTCCATCCGGTATCCGGGCGCTTCAAAAAAAGGGGGTCGGCGAATGCTGACGCCTTCAGGAAGGTCAAGCCGGCACACCATCTGCTTAAAACGCTCCTCAGCCTGAACCAGCCTGGGAAAACGCCTGCTCCTCAGCGTCCCCAGAATAGCATTGATCTTCTGCGGGTTGTTCATTCGATCGCTGGCAATGATGTCTTTCAAGCCGGGAGAATCAATGATATCCGGGATAGATCTTTTTTCTTTATGTGAAATATCAATCAATAATTCAATAAGTTGAATTTGATAATTCGTGTTAAACTTTAATGATTGGATGAGATCGCACAACCTTGATTTGACATGGCCGTCCATCTCCAGAAGCATTCTCGCGGCACGGGTGCACACCACGCCGTCTGCAATGGCTTTGCGGATGTCTTCATCCGGTTCGCTTTCAATTCTCAGATAATATTTCAGGACGGGTTCGTGGGAAGGCAGGCCCAATAGCGGCATATACACCTTGAAAAGCTCCTCCTTCGAAACCCACGTCAGGAGCCGGTTCAGGATCATCGCCTTTTCCACGTCATTGAATGTTCTTACGGAAAGATTGTCGTACAGATTCAAAAGGAGACATTTCAGGGGAGGCAGCCCGGAAACAATTCGACAGGGGATTTTGTTCCATCCCAGCAGTTTCATGGCATGAATGCGGCGGTATCCTGCAACCACATCGAATTTGTCTTGTCCGTTTTCCTTGAGTACGGGACTGTTGATGAGCCCGGCCCTTCTGATGGCATCCGCCAGCGGACCGGGATCAAAATTGAAACTCATGCAGTATGGTCCCCCCGGTCCGTCATCAATATTCCTGATGTCCACCTTTCGGGGAGAATCCCCCGCGATACTACCCATTTTCGTCATTGTCCCCCTGCCCCCGCAAATTCACGGGAACCTGAAATGATTGACCAGATGGAGCTTAACTTTTGCCCTGGATGCGTGCAACGCGCGGACAGGCGCGCAGTTGTCGCGCCTGAGGGGAGTTTTTCAAGCGTCTCTAGGATTGGATGGCGATTGACAATTGTCAAGTAAAACCTGGTAGTGCTAAAACTCCGATATAAGGAATAAGGAGATAATTCGTTGGCCGTGAAAAAATCAC
>CAYTJI010000279.1:0-3441 GCA_964438065.1 uncultured Desulfobacteraceae bacterium
GTTATGGGAATGCCGGGATTGCGTGTCCCGCATCAATCCGAATGCGGCCATAAAGACTGCGGTCTTTGAAAACAGTTTACCCTGCGGGAGCGCCGGGTTTATCCCGCCTGGAGGCGGGACGGCGTTGGCAAGGACTTGAAGTATCGTCGTACGTCTGCGCCCTTGCCGCCTTGCACCTGCCTGCTGCAGGCAGGTCTTCTGCAAGCTCGACGCTTGCAGGATTTAGGTATCACACAACTTTCCGAACCATGGCAGGAGAAGAATCCGGGTGTTTCCCCGACATGACGCTTAACCACGCAAAATCTGGAGAAAACAATGCGTCACCAACAAATTGATTATATTCTGGCAACCATGCTCGAATCCTACGACAAGGTATCCGATTTCAATATAACTGTGGACAAACCGCTTCAGGTGGAGATCGCCGGGCTGTTACATCCGGTCACCATCACCCCGCCGATCTCACGGTTGACCCCCTTTCAGGCGGAAATTTTTGCACTGAATCTGATCAACGGCGATCGCAGGCTGACCCGGACATTGCTTTCCGAAGGGTCGTGTGACGCATCTTACCAGCTGGCGGGGAGGGCCCGTTTCCGCGTGAACATATTTTCTCAAAAGGGTTATTTTTCCACCGTGATGCGACAACTGTATTCCAGAATCCCGACAATCGAGGAACTGGGACTGCCGGAGGCCTTCTCCAAAATGGCCCGGGAAATGAATGGTATTATCCTGGTCACAGGGGCCACCGGAACCGGTAAAACCACCTCCCTGGCGGCTGTGCTGAACGAGATCAATGAAAATCGTCCGGTTCATGTCGTGACGCTCGAAGACCCGGTCGAGTATGTGCATTCGCAGAAAAAGGCCACATTCAACCAGAGAGAACTGGGGGTGGATTTCGATACATTCGCTTCGGGTCTCCGGGCCGCACTCAGGCAGGCCCCAAAGGTCATCCTTGTCGGGGAAATGAGGGATCGGGAAACAGTTGAAATCGGGCTTTCCGCAGCCGAGACCGGTCATTTGGTGTTTGCGACGGTCCACACCATTGACGCTGGTCAGACCATTAACAGAATCGTCGGCATGTTCAGCACGGAAGAGGAGAGACAGGTCCGGGTAAGACTGGCCGATACGATCCGCTGGGTGGCCTGCCAGCGCTTATTGCCAAAGGTCGGCGGGGACCGGGTGGCGGCCTTTGAGATCATGGGATCCAATCTCAGGATCAAGGAAATCATTGAACAGGGGGAATCGGAAGGCAAGACCTTTTATGAAATTATCGAAGGGAGTCAAACTTTTGGAATGATGACCTTCGATCAATGCATAGCGGATCTGTTCCAGAAGGGGCTCATCACGGAGCAGACCGCCATCAGTTATGCTTCCAGAAAATCGGTGATCGGCAGATCCATAGACGCGATCAAGTCCGTGAGAGGTGAGAAAACAACAACCATTGAAGACCTCACGATTGACAAGGACTACGGAAGAAAAGGCAGAAGGTAAACCACAAATCAGGGGAATTGAGGATGGAAATCAGGTGTGAACACTGCAACGCAAAACTGAATATTCCGGATGAAAAAATTCCTTCGAATCAACGGATAGCCGTTCATTGTCCGAAATGCAAAGCCAGGTTGACCCTGGACCCCAGTACTGCCGGGCCGGGGACATCATCTAATGCAATGGATACCGGTCCGTCACGGAACCCCATCGGGGACACGGCCAAGGCATATATGGCAGAGGGCTCTGCCCTGGAATTCTTTGAAGAAGATGTCAGGCTCGCCCTGGTGGCGGACACGGATTCCGAGCACAGGGAAAAAATAAAGCAGGCCCTGGAGAATCTGGGGTATACCTATGTGGCTGGGGAAGACACGAATCAGGCGATCAGCAAAATGCGGTTTCACACCTTTGAGCTGGTCATCATTGCGGATCAATTCGACGGGGTTGATCTTGGGCAAAGCCCTGTGCTTCAATACCTCAATCATCTTGCCATGTCGATCCGCAGAAAGATATTTGTTGTTCTGACAGGCGACGCATTCAATACCATGGACCACATGATGGCCTTTGCCCTCAGCGCCAATCTGGTCGTCAACCGGAGAGATCTGGACAAGCTGGAAGGAATACTGAAAAATGCTGTTTTCGACAATGAAAAATTCTACAAGGTGTTTATGGATACACTTTCCGAGATAGGTAAAGCCTGACGCACCCGCAAAAAGGCATCCATCAGGCGTCACAGGAATTCACTCGATTTGACAAGCCCGGGAAAAATACCTTTGAACGATCAAAAACAGGATACCGTATCCCCCTTTTTTACCGTGCGCCTGCCGGATCGACCTCGCAGCCGAGTATCCCTGCGTTTCTGATGGAAGCCAGTGTGTTTTTCCACTTGTTTCGCAGCCTGTGGATGTCCTCCTGTTCACCCAGCGCCCAGACACACCCCCCCGCGCCTGCACCGGCAAATCGGGCGCCGCATCCAGAACCCTCGGCCTGACGGATGAGCACGGCAGTTACCGGGGTCAGGGCCTCGGGCGTAAGTCTTTTTCTCAGGGCCATCTCCTCCCGCAAAAACCCGGCCGCCCGCAGCCAGTTCCGGTTTTTAATGGCAGAACCCAGTCGGCGGACGATCTCATTTGCCTCCACCCATCCGGACCTTGTCCGGCCGGCAAGGAAATCCTTAATCCACTTGCGGTTTGTGCGCGACGATACGTGACGTTCCCCACTGAACGCAACCAGAATGCGCTTTGAAAATTCTTTCTGTCCCTTGCGATCCAGGAGCGGGTGTCTGTCAAACAAGGCCCGACGGTTGCCGTAATGCCATGTCCATTGATTCACCCCCCCATAGAGCGCCGCAGCCTGATCCTGAATCCCGCAGTGGCCGCCGCTCACCCCGTCTTCCAGGTGGTAAGCCAGGTGAAGGATTGATCTTCCGGACAGATTTTTGCCGCCCTGCATCAACCGAATCTTCGCAAGGGCCTTGATCAGGGCAACAATCGCCGTACTGGATCCACCAAGCGCAGAACGAACCGGGGCCCGGGCATGGATGTGGATCGCCATTCCATGGAACCCGAAATAAGTCACGGCGGCGAAAAAGAGGCCAAAGCGGGAATCAAGGCGGACGTGATCCCTGTGAAAGGCCTCACTGCGACGGAAGCCCTCTGAAGACACTTTTATCCAGTTGCTTTTATAGGGAGACAGCGTGACCCGGGTCCTGAGATTCAATGCGATGTTTATGGTGGTGGGTCCGATACCTTCAAACGGCAGCGCCAGTGCCTTGATGTCCCAGGTGCCGCCGGCATCAATGCGGCAGGGCGCCGAGGCTTCCACGGGGTTTTCTGTCAAAAATACGGTAAGCGAACGGAGCATTTTCGTATCTTCGGGCCAAAAAGTGAACAGGGCTTATTTTATAACCTAAATCCTGCAAGCGTCGAGTTTGCAGAAGACCTGCCTGCAGCAGGCAGG
>CAYTJI010000280.1:0-3421 GCA_964438065.1 uncultured Desulfobacteraceae bacterium
ACCTGCCTGCTGCAGGCAGGTCTTCGGCAAACTCGACGCTTGCAGGATTTAGGTCACACATGGTTCCTTTCACTGTTCACCGTAACACCTTCCTTTGCCCCGTCCCCTGCCGCAATTTCTCAAACTGTTCCGCCTGCCAGATCAACTGACGGCATATCCCCCTGATCAGCCTCACTTCTCCGGCCCGAAGCGCTCTTCTGGAGAAAAAGCGACGGACACTGAGCATCCAGTGCTCCGGATTCTGCGGGTCCAGGAATCCGATTTTTCCGAGCACGGTGCTGAGATGATCGTACATCCCTTCCAGTTCGAACTTGTTAGCCAGGCGCGGCACCGAACCGGGCACCGTCTCCCGGCCGGCCATGAATATCTCATAGCAAAAAATCATCACTGCCTGGGCAATATTGAGGGAGGGGAAACGTGCCGTGGGGATGGAAGCGATGATATGACAATAGCGGATCTGGTCGTTGGTAAGGCCGCTGTCTTCAGGCCCGAACACAAGGGCGACCTGGTTTAGCCGGGATATCGCAATGAGGTCATTTGCCAGGCGCCGCGGTTGCGTCATGGCCGGGCGATGAGCACCGGTGCGGGCCGTTGTACCCACCACATACTGGAAGGGTCCGAGCGCAGTTTCCAGATCGTCATGAATTTGCATGGTCCTGACAATTTCGATGGAAGGCCCTGTCGCGGGTTTGATGACGCGGGAATAATCGTAATTTTTGGGCGCCACCACCACCAGTCGGTTCAGGCCCATGTTGTCCATCGCACGGGCCACCGAGCCGATATTTTCCGGGATCTGTGTCCGGACAAGGACAATCGTGATGTTGTCCAGATTAATTTTTTCGGTCATTCTGCAAGATTTTTAAAATCTCTGCAGTGAGTTCGTCACTGTCAAATGAAAAAGTCACTGTCCCGTGATCGATCTCGAAGGAGACCAGGAAACAGTCGTATTCCTCAGCCACTTCAAGTAATATCCGTTTGAAATGGATAACATCCGGGTGATCCAGCGTGTTGACATCCTCGGGAAACATATCCACTTCTATAAAACCTGAAGACTCCATCGGGTTGAATGATCCTGTATCTGTAGATTGTGCCGATCCCGCACAGCCGGGGATTAAGAAAGCGGTCCGTGTCAATCGCTCCGTGCTCCTCCACCGGGTGCCGCCACAGGCAATGCTTGTGCACGCCTGCAGCCTTTTGCCGTGTTCACGGCCTATTACGGTTCCGCACGCACGCGATCGTTATATGTTTCCTGAATCGCCTGAACCAGACGGGTCAGGGTTTGGTTTACAGGGGTCTGAATGCCCAGCGTTGCTCCTTCGCGAACGATAGCGCCGTTAATGAAAGCCACTTCCGTCAAGGCCTGTTTCAGCACGTCCTGGAGCATGGAGGCGATATTTCCGGCAGTAGCCCGGCAGACGGCCACCACACGGTCCAAGGGATCCGGGAACGGGAGCGCAATGCCCTTTGCCTCCGCCACCGCCACGGCCTCCTGCACCGCATCCTGCATAACGGCCATCGTTCCACCGACATCCGGCAGAAGGCCGTTCCTAAGACGGGTGATAGCGGTCAGGGCGTTGATGCCCACATTGACAATCAACTTGCCCCAGATCAGACGGCCCACATCGTCTGCGGACTGCGTCCGAAACCCGGCTTCGTTGAATGCTGAAACAATTTTTTCCAGGTCGTTTCCCGCAGGAACATCCATACCGAATTTCGTGTCTCCCTGACCTGCATGCCTGACATGGCCGTACCCCAGAAGGGTGGCGCCCTCCGCCGTCACACCACCCAGCGTTCGATGCCTGCCGAAGATTTCCTGAAGAATCTCCACGTTACCCAAACCATTCTGCAGTGTGAGGACATATGTATCCGGGCCGATCAACCGCCGCATATCTTCTGCCGCACGCCGGGTTTCCATGGCTTTCACACAGATCACCGCAACATCCGGATCATCGTGGACCTTTTTCACTGTTGCAGGGACATGCACGGTATAATCCCCGAGAATGCCCTCAACACGAATGCCCTGGGAATTGATCCGATCCGCCCTTTCCTGGTTATGATCAAGCACGGTTACATCATGACCGGCCTTCTTCAGACGTGCTGCAAAAAGGCATCCCATCGCACCGGGGCCGACAACCAGAAAATGCATTGGCTTCTCCTTCTGAGACCTTTGAAAAACGACCACTTTTGCACCAACTCGGCGTCAGGCTCAAATTATAATCCTCGAAATATTCAATATATTCCTGCGGTTATAATTTTCGCCTTCCTTGATCTGGCACAAAATCGGTCATTTTTCAAAGGTCTCCTTCTGAGTAGGCAACCGTTCAAAAATCAGCCTGGCGGAGTTACGGAGACTCCGCCGTTAGGGCCTGTCATATTTTTTCGGCCTCTTCCGCCTTCATGGCAAAACTGTGTTCAGGACCCGGGAATGTCCCTGATTCCACGTCCTTCCTGAACTGCATCAGGGCCTCTCTGATCCGGGGCGAAAGATTGACATACCGTTTTACAAATTTGGGGGTAAAACGCTCAAAAAGACCGACAAGATCATGATACACAAGAACCTGGCCGTCACAATCCTTTCCCGCACCGATACCGATGGTGGGAATACGCAACTCCCGGGTAATCCTTGCCGCCAGAAGATCCGGAATACACTCCATGACAATGATGAAGGCCCCTGCGGCTTCCAGATCCCTGGCCGACTGCAGGAGATCTTTGGCGCTCTCCGCATCTTTCCCCTGGACTTTAAAGCCACTGAGCTTTGTTGCTGTCTGGGGGGTCAGCCCGATGTGACCGCACACCGGTATGCCCACGTCCACAAGGGCCTTCACCACGGGCGCCATTTCGCTCCCCCCCTCAAGCTTGACGCTGTCGCAACCGGCCTCCTTGATAAACCTTCCGGCATTTCGTATGGCATCCTCAACACTGACCTGATAAGACATGAAAGGCATATCCCCGATGACGAAACCGGTTTTTGTCCCCCGCACAACCGCCTTGGAGTGATGGATCATTTCATCCATGGTGACCGGAACGGTGGACGCATACCCCAGCATCACCATCCCCAGAGAATCCCCCACAAGGACGGTATCGATGCCGGCCTGATCCACCAGGCTGGCAGTGGGATAGTCATAGGCGGTCATCATGGTAATTTTCTGCCCTTTTTCCTTTTTTTCGTGCAGGGCGGCGATGGTCACTTTCTGAGGTTTCATATCATCCTCCTTCTGTTTTCAGGGGTTTGCAAAATTCCTGTCTCTGCGTTGCACCCTACCGTGCCTGTCCCCGCCACGACGTGACCCCTGCGGCAAGCCTTTTGAAATTAGTCCAAAAGCGCCTCTCCGGCTTTCAGGGATGCCGCTCGCGGTGATTTCCGAAATTCCGTGCGCCCCCCGCTCATCAGCGGGTAAGGGGTAAGAACGGGAGAATAATT
>CAYTJI010000281.1:0-3010 GCA_964438065.1 uncultured Desulfobacteraceae bacterium
TCTCCTCAATCACATCCCACGGGTTCGGTTCCACCTGTTTCAACCCCAGAGAAATTCGTTTCCTCCCTACGTCAAGATTCAGTACCATGGTGTCGACGACGTCGCCGACACTCACAATCTGGGAAGGATGGCGGACCTTGCGGGTCCATGACATCTCGGACACATGAATAAGACCCTCAACGCCTTCTTCAACCTCCACAAAAGCGCCGTAATCCGTCAGGCTGACAACGCGTCCGGTGACCCGGGTGCCCACGGGATATTTTTCTTCCGCATTTCCCCACGGGTCCGGAGCCAGTTGTTTGATACCCAGGGATACCCGCTCCCTTTCTCTGTCAAAACTCAGGACCTTGACAGTGATTTCATCTCCGATCTTATGGATTTCAGAAGGGTGCCCGACCCTTCCCCAGGACATATCTGTGATATGAACCAGCCCGTCAATACCGCCCAGGTCGATAAACAGCCCGTAATCGGTAATATTTTTGACCACCCCGGTGAGGATGGAACCTTCTTCCAGGGAATTGAGCGTTTTTTCTCTCAGCGAGAGTCGTTCGGCTTCCAGAAGTGCCCGCCTGGACAGTACAATGTTTCCGCGACGTTTGTTATATTTGACGATCTTGAACTCATGTTCCGTTCCCACCAGGGCGTCCATATCCCGGACAGGCCTCAAATCCACCTGAGAGCCGGGCAGGAATGCCTGAAGGCCGATATCAACCGAGAGGCCCCCTTTCACACGCGATACGATCGTGCCTTTAATGACACCTTCGTTTTCATAGATGTCTTTAATGTCGTCCCAAATCTTTATTTTTGCGGCTTTTTCTTTGGAAAGGATGATCGCCCCTTCGTCATCCGCCTCACGTTCCAGAAGTACTTCGACCTGATCCCCGACCCGGGCGGTGAGATTGCCGTCCGGATCTTTGAATTCACCAATGGGAATTTGTCCTTCGGATTTATACCCGATATCAACCAGGACATATTCTTTACCGACCTGAACGATTTCGCCGGTGATGACCTCACCCTCCTGGATACTTTTCAGGCTTTCTTCATACAGTTTCATAAAATTGTCACTGTCGGAAAAATCATCCCCGGATGTATCCGAGGGATTTTCCGTCTGTATGGCCGGAGAGCCGGTATCCCCTGCGTCCATCTCTACGTTCGAGGTTTCACTACTGTTTTCAAAGGATTCCTCGTTGCCGCTTACGGTTGTTTCGTCTCTGGTTGTCTGGTTTGTTCCTTTTTCCATCAAGCTGATTACCCCCTAATTTCCCATTGATAAATCCCTAAACTTACGTTTATATCAAGTGTGGTTATTAATTTCAACTGTTTATTTTACTTGACGGTTTATTTCCGATCAAGGCAGGCAAGTATTTTGTCAAGAACCTGCGCTATGGAAAATCCTGTCGAGTCAATGATAATGGCATCGTCTGCGGGTTTCAGCGGTGCCAGTTCACGGGTTTCGTCCTGGAAATCTCTCTGTTGCAGAGATTCAAGCACTGCCTCGCGGGAAACGTTTTCCCCGCGTGCACGCCTTTCCCGGTATCGTCTTTCCGCACGGACCTCCGCAGAGGCTGTCAGAAAGAATTTATAATCCGCTTCCGGGAAGACAACCGTTCCCATGTCTCTGCCTTCCGCCACCACATCGCGCCCTTGAACCATTTTCCGTTGCAGATCGCTCATGGCTTCCCGTACTTCTTTAACGGCGGATACGGAAGACGCGCCAAGATCCATTTCGGGATTCCGGATGATGGATGAGATGTCCTCATGGCGCATGAACAATCGGGGTGTATCTCTGCTGGCTTCGAAATGGAGATCCAAAGACCGGCACAGGTCTCCCAGACGCTTGGCGTCAGCCAGGTGAATGCCGCTGCGGACCGCCGCCAGGGCCACGGCCCGATACATGGCCCCCGTGTCCAGATAGATGAAACGGATCTTTTCCGCCAGCATGCGGCTGATGGTGCTTTTTCCCGAACCAGCGGGTCCGTCCACGGTGATGATGCGACCCATTGTTATTTTCCGCTTTCCCGATTCCGGCATTGCAGGGGTGGCTGAATTTTGCCGCTTCGTACAAATCGTTTTTTGATTTGACGGTTTTCCGGACCGGACCTGTCAGACAAATTTTTTCAGTGTCCGGATAAACCGTTCATTTTCTTCCGGCAGTCCCACGTTGATCCGTATATAATCCGGCAACCCATAACTATCCATGGACCGGATAATTACGCCGTCTCTAAGCATGAGATCATAGATTTTTTTCCCCCCCATAGGCATCTTGATCAGGAAAAAATTGGTTTGTGTCGGAACGTACTCCAGCCCCATCTTTTTCAGGTTCCGGCGCAGATAATCGAGACCTTCCCGGGTGATTTTGAGTGTGCGGGACACAAACCCGGTGTCGTCCAGGGCGGCGATGGCGGCCGCCTGCGCAAGGGTGTTGGCATTAAAGGGCTGTCTCACCCGGTTCATGAAATCGATTATTTTTTCCGAGGCGAAGCCATAGCCGATTCTCAGCCCCGCAAGACCGTATAGCTTTGAAAAAGTTCTGAAAACAAACAGCAAGGGATGCGCGGACAGCAGATCAAGCCCCTGCGCAACCTGCTTGTCAGAAACGAATTCGATATAGGCCTCGTCCAGGGCAACAATGACATGATCCGGGATTCTGTTCAGAAAATCGAGTAGTTGGTTTTTTGTGAGGGCCGATCCCGTGGGATTGTTCGGATTGTTGATGAATATGATTTTTGTGCGTGGCGTAACCGCGTCGGCCATCGCTTCCAGATCAATGTCAAAGCCGGACAGGGGAACGGAGGTCAACACGCCGCCGGCTCCTTTTACGACCTTCTCGTACATCAGAAATGTCGGAAACGCCTGAACGACATGCTCGCCTGAGATCAGAAATGTGCGTACGATTAACTCGATCAGTTCATTTGAACCATTTCCCAGGATGATTTGACCGAGAGGCAATCCCAGCTTTTCACTCAGCTTCTTTTTCAGGTAATAGCCGCTCCCGTCCGGGTATCGGTGA
>CAYTJI010000281.1:3020-3405 GCA_964438065.1 uncultured Desulfobacteraceae bacterium
AGGCTGTGCAGTTTGTCAAGAATAGCCTCGACCGCCATGGGAGAAGGACCCAGGGGATTTTCATTGGAGGCCAGTTTAATGGTATTTGCGATTCCCTGCTCTCTTTCCAGTTCTTCAATGGGCTTCCCCGGAGGATAGGGGACCAGATCCGCAACCCCGTCCCGAGTCAGATTTTTCATCTTGGCACTCCTTGTCGTGATAATTTCACCTAAAACCTGCATAAACTATTTTCAAAAAAGAAGTTATGCTTTTAATATCAGCAAGTTATTGGAATGTTGGGCTTGCATGATACGCATCAATTTGAATGCGGCCATAAAGGCTGGGATTTTTGAAAATAGTTTACCCTCCGGGAGCGCCGATTTTATCCCGCCTGGAGGCGGGACGG
>CAYTJI010000282.1:0-3404 GCA_964438065.1 uncultured Desulfobacteraceae bacterium
AAGGAGGCGACGGTAAACCCTGTTCCCTGCTTTACACCTACTCCGAAACCGGATGACGCAAAACGGCCCTGGTAATCGAAAGCGGTCTCACCGAATATAATCGTGTTTCCCTCATTGCCCAGGACACCGGTTATCTGTTGGGGTTTACCGTTCTCCATCCAGAGAAGCGTCAGGGTCCCGTCCTCGGATACGATATAATTTCCTGTCTCCGTTCCCGAATCAGAGTCGTGCGTTGTCAGGAAGGTATTGTTACCATTGCCGTCTTCCCCGATGAAACGGTTCTGGCTGACCTC
The DNA here is from genome assembly GCA_964438065.1 of uncultured Desulfobacteraceae bacterium. Classification (GTDB taxonomy): domain Bacteria; phylum Desulfobacterota; class DSM-4660; order Desulfatiglandales; family Desulfatiglandaceae; genus CAYTJI01. The sequence continues at coordinate 294 of CAYTJI010000282.1, forward strand.
ATCGAATGTCGCATTGTAAGTGCCGTCGGCATGAAATGTAATGACCGTTTTTGTCAGCGTTTGTTCGGTATTGACGCCCCATGCCTGGGCCTCTCCGCCGTGAAAGCCCCGTTCCAGGTCATAGACGACATAAGTTCCCGAAACGCGGGCATTTGTTGGAAGTTCAGGCAGGGTGGCCACCCATATATCGCAATTCCCGTTTCGATCGTGGACAAAGGTGATCTTTTTTCCGTCCGGGCTCCATGAAGGCCAACTGGCATTGGTGACCACCTGATCCAGGGGGATCATCAGACCCCTGGAGCGGTCATAGATCACAAGCGTATTGTCCGGTTCATAAAACGCGCCCCGGGTAAAGGCCAGCTTCGTGCCGTCCGGGCTCCACGCCGGTTCCACCGGAGTCCCGATATGTTGAGGCGGAGAAGGGATAAGGACCTTGTATTGACTATTCCCTTGAGTCGATGGGTTGTTCGCATCCGGCACAAACGTCTGGATGCCGATGGGGTAACGGTCATAGGTAATCACGTCGCCGGACCAATCCGACCTGTAAATATCCCCGAGAGAGTTGATTTCATCCTGGCTGGGCGTCACTTCGACAACCTCTTGTGAAGAAAGTGTGTACCGATACAGCTTGAGATTTCCGCCGGCCGGGCCGTATGATTGAAATAAAATCTGAGTCCCGTCAGGAGACCAGACCGGGTTTCCGATAAAAAAGGGATCCTCCCAATAATATTGATACTGGGGGTTTTGAGGATCTGAAAAGGGGATTTCCTTGGGAAGCCTCAGTATCTCTTCGGACGCGCTCCCGTCGGCCTTTTTGATGCAGAGCTGATATCCTCCCCAGTTGTTTTCCAGGGATGGATCATGCTTTGAATAAGCGATATATTGGCTGTCCGGGCTCCATGATGGGAATTTCTCATCAGTTCCCGGGGTGTTGGTCAAATTTGTCAGACCTGTGCCGTCCGGATTAATCAGCCAGATATCCCAGTTGCCGCTGCGATTCGAGGCAAATGCGATCTTGGCGCCGTCCGGGCTCCAGTCCGGATACAGATCTTTGTCGGCGTCATTGGTGATCCGGGTGATATCCGCATAACTCACGGAAGCCTGGAACAGGGGAAGAACCGCAAAACAAATCAGGAGGATGAGTACTCTCGAAAAGCTTCTTTTTCTTGTCTGAAAGGATTTAAAAGATCTCTGCGCCATGTTGAATTACCCCCATTTGGAAAACATATAAAAAAGCGCCCCTGCCCTCTGCCCTTTTCCAGGAACCGTGACACTATATAATGAAATCGGATATCAGCGCAATGGGGAATGTCACACCCGGGGTGTGAAAATCGTCACACCGGGGAGAAGGCGGCTCCCGGCCGCTTATGCACGGTCCGTTCCGGGGTTGTTGGGCTGGATTTTTTGTCGGGGGGGTGTCCATAGATCAGGCGGGCGATGATGGCACGGAATTTCTGGATCCATGTGAATAAATCAGGACTTTTCACATGGATGTCAATGGATGTAGCGCCTGAGGAGATCCAGGTTATGAATACGGATCTTGCTTCCGTGCAGGGTAATCAGGCCTTTTTCCCGCAGCAGTCTCAACTCCTTGTTAACGCTCTCCCGGCTCGCGCCGATCATGCCGGCCAAGTCCCGCTGCTTCAGCTCCAGACCGATGAGGGTTGAATTTGCCTCCGGAGTCCCGTACTGCTCTGCCAGATCCACGAGTTTTTTGGCAAACCGCTTGGAAATATTAAGGAAACAGGTGTCTTCCAGGAGGTCGTCGGTCCGGCGGAGACGCATTGAAAGGGAGCGTAGAATCGATTGGACCGCGCTTTCGTTATTCTTGAGAAATGCGAAAAAATCCCTCCGGTTAAGGGCAAAAAGTTCGCTGGGTTCCAGGGCCACCGCGTCCGCCGAGCGGGGAACATCGTCCAGCAGGGCCATCTCCCCGAAGAAATCCTTTTCGGAAAAGATGGCCAAGATGACCTCGTCTCCCTTCGGCGAGGTCCGCAGGATCTTAATCCGCCCTTTTTTGACGATGTAGAGGGAAGACCCTTCAGAGCCCTCGCGAAAAAGAACTTCTCCTTTTTTCAGAGACTCGGTCCTGATGGCGGCGGAAAGGGCCTTCCGGTCCTCGGGAGAAAGAGACTGAAACAGGGGGACCTGCGCCAAAAATTCTTCCGACCGCATTGTCTACTCCTGGTGACCCGCACCGGGGATGGATTAATTTTTTTGCGCCTTGCCTACAAAAGGCGAAATGGTCAGGGGCGTTGAGCGGGTCGTGCACCGGATGTCCTTCAATTTGTCACTCATTAACTGGACTTCCTTGATGAGGATACGCGTGGCGTGATTTTTTGACAACCCCTTTTTGATCACAAAGGTAAGCCGGAGGATGCAGAAGTTCTTTCCCCCGATGCCCCTGGCCCCGGCCATTACAATGATCAGGCGTCCCGGCCTTTTGTCGTTGATGATGTGCATCAACGAATCCGTGTGCCGGGTCTTGTTCCCTGTCTTAAAGGCCAGGATTTTTGGATCATAGGTCATCACCAGCTTGACGCCCGCAAGGTTCTCCACATGGTCGATCATGATGGGGACATCCACAGCACCCCCGGATTCGCCGTGAACCGGCGGGATATAAATCTCCGCACTCCAGGCGGCTGCCGCCCAGAAGACGGCAATAAAGGCACAGATCCGGATGTGGATGAGTTTTACCGGGATATGAGACATCTTCGGTTCGTTTTTCCTCCGGAATGGCAAGGTCTGTCGCCCGCCGATAATGAATGGGTATGGTCGGCATTCTATATCCCGGAAGTGAAATTTGTCAAAACGTTTGTCCCGGTCCCCATGGGGTACGGGGTGTCCTGTAGATGGCGCTTTGAAGAAGGATCACCGGGGGCTGCATCTGGGATAGATGCGCCATAAAGGACGGGCGAGCGGCATGTGGAAGGTGAAATGGATGCCCGGCCGGTTGCAAAGGCCCCATGTTTTCCCTGAATCCTGTGTGTGAAACGGGACCCGGCACCGTCTTGAGGAATTATCGTGATATTGATAACCCTACAACGAAACTTAATTGTAATTGAAAAATTTACTTATGCGTCGTCTCCTGTGGGACAGGTAGGCGCGATG
>CAYTJI010000283.1:0-3390 GCA_964438065.1 uncultured Desulfobacteraceae bacterium
CCTCCTGAATCAGCCGCACAACCTCTTTCCGGCTCAGGGGTCTTGTCGTCAGGAGACTGCTTTTGATAACCCCCTCGGCCTCAAGACGCTCGAGAATAACATACACCTCATCTCCCACATCCTGGTACGTCGAGGCCCTGAGCTGCACACCCGTCATCAACAGGATAAAAACGCAAATCAGAAAGCTGTACTTGCTTACAAAAGGCACAAATGTAGGTGAGTATTTCATGTCATCCGGGTTTGGTTCAAATGTCCGGTCATCAGTATGCGGCGACAATAACCCCGGCACCCACCGCGATCTGATAAAGGATCTGCGTGATATCCTTGGTTCGTTTCATCCAGGGGTACACATCCACTTTCTTGGGGACAACGATTGTGTCTCCCGGATCCAGCCTCACGGATTCAAAACCCGTGACCCAGCGGTGTTTTCCTGAATCCCATGTGGTCATGCCGAAAAACGTGTCCTGTCCCTTACTGATGACAGAGCCGTTGGCCTTTACCACATAGATCTGCTTTCTGTCCCCGTTCGGGGTAATACCCCCGACTTCATCCAGGTAGTGGCGGACCGTCTTTGATTTTTCAGCAAAGACCGCGGTGGGGTTATAGACCTCCCCCATCACATTGATGCTGTCAGGCCGTTTCCGGATCACCAGACGATCGCCGGCTCTTAACTCGAGATTGGCGGGAGATGATGGGTCTGCCAGGATCTCGGGCAGGGAAATAACCATGCGCCCGGTAGGCCTGGCTTTCTTCAGTTTTTCCACAAGCTGTTTCCGGGAATCCAGTGTTTGCTTTAGAATCGCCGCCTGATCCTTGTCCAGGGCCTTTCCCGCCTCCTGGGAACTCATGGTCAGGATATCCTCTTCCAGCTTGCTGATATAATTCTTCAATCTATGTTTTTGTACTTTTTTTACCGATTCCCTGTAAAAAGACGCACCAAAGGGATAGGCCTGTTTTGTCAGCCCCCCGGCCTTCTCGATCAGGGCATGCAACCGATCCCCGTCGGAAAAGGTATATTCCCCCGGAAACAACACCTCCCCTTCCACATAAGCATGCTGTACCAAGGCCTGGTGATACTGCGGAATCCGGCGGATGCGGATGCTGTCATCCCTTTTCAGGACAATATTGTCCGGCATCAAACCGGCCATGGCCTTTGCGGGTGAAAAATCGATCTCCGTGATTGTCGTGCCGGCGGACCCGGGAATAATCCTGGACAGCGTGGCCTTCGCGGTAAAGGCATTGCTTTTCAAATTTCCCGCCTGAAAAATGAGGTCCCTTATCGTCATTCCCCGAAGCAGCCGGTAGGGCCCGGGTTTTCGCACCGCCCCCTCAATCGTGACTTTCGGGATGTCCTCTTTTTCCCACGTGTCATAGACGACAATACGATCCTGATCGTGAAGCAAAAGATTCTGATCTTCATCGCCGGCCAGCAGACGCCCCAGATTGAATGGGATGATCTCCGGGTGAAGATCCGGTGGAACCAGCCTGATGATCTCCGCCTGGGGCAAATAAGGCTCCGGCAGCAGGCAACCATAGGAAGGGATAACATCCAGGAGTCTCATTCCCGGTTTCAAACCGTACTCCCGGGGGTATTTCACATGCCCTTCCAGATAGACCACCTGAGCGACGCCCTCAAACACCGGGTAAATTTTAACAACGTCAAAATCTTTCAACGGAACTTCCAGATTTGTATCCGAACCGGTGTTTGACGTATCCATATTAAAGCTTTTTACCACCCTTCGTTTATGGCCCTCAATCCGTTCGATGACGACATTCTGCAGTTGGCTGGTAGGCAGGATCCCTCCTGCAAGCTGAATAAGCTCCCCAACCGTTTTTGTGCCGTTCATCTCATAAATAGCCGGTCGTCTTACCGCTCCGGCGATACCGGCGACAGGACCCAGCACGGGGATGAATATCGTGTCGCCTGATTGCAGCCGAATATCATTGCTTTTTCTGCCTTTGATAAAAAAGTCGTACAGATCCAGGGTTGCGGCTACCTGTCCGTTTCTGAACACCTTGATACCTCTGAGGCTGCCGTTTTTGCTTGGCCCCCCGCAAGCATATAAAGCGGAGATCACGGTAGACAACGAACTGACCGCATAAGTGGCCGGATGCCTGGCTTCGCCGACGATAAACACATCGATGGTCCTGAGACGACCCATGGAAACAGTGGCCTTGACACCGGTTATGGCCCCCACCTTTCGTTTGATCAGCTTTTTGAGTTCGCCAAACGTAAGGCCCGCCACATTCAACGGACCGATTTTCGGGATATACAGGGTTCCCTCACTGTCGATCTCAAGATGGTAGGTATTATCCAGACGGCCCCACATGAGAATCCTGATTTCGTCCCCGGGACCCACAATATAATCAGTGCCCACCGGCACATTTCTCAACGGGGTGAAAGACGGGGTGCCTTTCCGAAAAAATTCATATCCGTATTGTCGTAATTCCCGGCAAATGCCGGATGGGAACCGGCCCGAGAGAATCTTCTCCACCTTGGATCGGGATTGTAACCCCTTTGGCCTTTGCCGCGGCGATTCGCCGGCAACCGATTGATCCATGTCGGCTAAAATGGCCTGTCTGTCAGTGCCCGTGAGATTTTTCAGAAGCCACTCCCGGTCTTCTTTTTTCAGGACCTTGAAAAGGGCCCTTTTTTCAGTATTGCTCAGGGACAGGAAAATTCGCAGTCTATCCGTTCCAGTGACATTATTGAAGATCTCTTTTTTGTCCTGCTCACTGAGCCCTTTGAAATAATCTATCTTCTGCTGCCAGGGGACACGATTCAGATAAGCGGCCTTATCCGCCGGTGTCAGGCCGGTCTCAGAAAAAACAGGTCCCGGATTTTCCCCGGCAAGCGTGGATTCAGGGCCGGCGACAGGGAGTGTTAGGACAATAGCCAGCATGATCGTGGCGGCAACGATTCTCCAATTATGTTTCATGGCTCAACCCCATCTGTTAGTGAGTGTCCAAGCCCGGCCGGAGATCCCGTAGGGCAAACTGTTTTCAAAAACCGCAGCCTTTATGGCCGCATTCAAATTGATGCGGGACATGCAAGCCCGGCATTCCAATAACTCACTGATATTAAAAATATAACTTCTTTTTTTGAAAACAGTTTATGCAGGTTTTAGGTACGACAAGAAGTTGTATTTATTGACAGGTAAAAAAACCGGATTAAGATTAGGTCTTTATATCCATTGGCGTCGTTAAGTCAACCCTCTTTCCATTCCCCGGCCGCCCGGGCCGGCGAAACAAACGGGGCAATTTTTTGCTGAAACAACGGAATCTCGACTTTCATGACAAATCAATCGTGTTGACAGACAAGCGGCTTTTCTATATCACCTAAATCCTGCAAGCGTCGAGTTTGCCGAAGACCTGCCTGCAGCAGGCAGG
>CAYTJI010000284.1:0-3384 GCA_964438065.1 uncultured Desulfobacteraceae bacterium
TATATTTCCCATTCCGTCATGACTGCAATCGCTTCACATTCTTTTGCGGCTTCATAGGGGTCATGTACGTAGGATATGTTCCCGGACAGGCCGTCCAGGTCTCTTTTTGCGTTGTTCAGGGCCTTTGGGTCGGAAATGGTCAGGTCGGCCTTTTCTTCCAGGAGCCTTCTGGAGATGAATATGGCGGGGCTTTCCCGGGTGTCCCCTGTATTTGCTTTGAAGGCGAATCCGAAAAGGCATATTTTTTTCCCCGCCAGGGTGTTGAACATGGCCCCCATCATGTTCAGAACAAAACGTTCCTTCTGGTATTCATTGATGTCGACCACGCGCTGCCAGTAATCGGCAACCGTTTCCAGGCCGTAATACCTGCAGAGATAAACCAGATTGAGGATGTCTTTTTTGAAACACGAACCGCCGAATCCCACACTGGCATTCAGGAATCTGTTCCCGAGACGGCTGTCCATGCCGACCGCGTGGGCCACCTCGGTGACATCGGCCTCCGCCTTTTCGCACAAGGCGGATATGGCGTTTATGGAGGATATCTTCTGGGCGAGAAAGGCGTTTGATACCAGTTTCGAGAGTTCACTGCTCCAGATATTGGTCGTCAGAATCCGTTCCCTCGGCACCCAGTTGGCATAGAGTTCCACCAGTGCGTCCCTGGCCTTCAGACCGCTTTCGGTCTGTCTCGACCCAATCAGGACCCGGTCCGGATTTTCCAGATCGCTGATGGCTGTGCCTTCAGCCAGGAATTCAGGATTGGAAAGGATTTCAAAGTGAACATCGCTGTGTGATGCGGTGAGGATTCTTTCCATGGCAAGGGCGGTTTTCACTGGCAGCGTGCTTTTTTCAACAATAATCTTGTCTGATTTGGCGTTTTGAAGGATCTGCCGGGCCGTTTTCTCCCAATACTGCAGGTCTGCGGCCATGCCGGCGCCGGCGCCGAACATCTTGGTCGGGGTATTCACGCTGACGAATATGATATCCGCTTCTTTGATTCCTTTTTCGATTTCCGTGCTGAAAAAGAGATTTCTGCCGCGGACCGCCTGGACAATTTTATCCAGACCGGGCTCATAGATGGGCAAGGAATCCGAATTCCATTCGGAAATACGTGCCGGATTGACGTCAACGACAGTGACTTTGTATTGAGGGCACTTGCAGGCAATCATGGCCATGGTCGGGCCGCCGACGTAGCCTGCGCCGATGCACAGGATGTTCTTTTTGAATGTCATTCTTCGCCCCTGGGACGGCTGATGTTTTTTCCAGACATAAGCGGACCGGTTTGTCTCCGGGACACGATGCTGATGGTTTGGCGGGGAAGCGTTTTCCCTCCGCGTGCGAGTGGCACCCGTTTTTGACCGCCGAAAGGATATTTAATCTCTACCGGACAAAGGGCGATGTGTCAAGGTTCGAGGTTTTCCGCATTTCTGTCGAAGTTGACACATGCTGTGTTTGTCTCTATATTCACCAAACAGGTCATAGCTCCGAGATCCATATTCTTATTTCTGTTTATTTCCGATCTGTTCCTGTCCCCATTGACCCGGGTGGTAAAGACCATGAGTTTCCTCTATTTTTCCTATATCTTCTTTTCCAGCCTTGTTGTCACAGGTTTGCTTCCATCATTTCTGATCTGCCAGCGTGTGGCCGGTAAAAGTGTCAAAGGCTTCAGGGAGCGCCTGGGGGTTGTTCCTGCACAGAAGATTCGTCTTCTGACGGGCACTCCCCGGATATGGATTCACGCTGCATCTCTGGGAGAAGTGCGCGTGGCGGCCGCCGTCGTAAATGCCCTGCGGGAAAAGATCCCGGAATGTTCCATCATCGTTTCAACCATGACCGAGTCCGGTCGGAATCTGGCTTGCAAGACCTTTGGAAGGCGTGTGCCTGTCATCTATGCGCCTGTTGATTTCCCGGGGTCGGTGCGGTTGAGCCTTTCCACTGTGCGTCCGGATATCATGGTCTTTCTCGAAACCGAAATCTGGCCTGTATGGGTGTGGCAGGCGCGCCGGATGGGGATCAGAATCGTGCTGATAAACGGACGGATCTCTCTCTCCTCATTCAGAAATTATGTGAGATTCCGGCCGTTTTTTCAAGAGGTGCTGGAAAGTTTCAGTGCGTTCAGCATGATTACGGAAAGCGATGCCGAGCGGCTCCGGGCAATGGGCGCGGATCCCCGGAAGATCGAGATTCACGGGAACGCAAAATATGATCTCCTGAAAAAAGAGCCGGACCGTGCGGTGGAAGGGAAATATCGGCGGCTGCTGGAAATAAACGCGGACGACAGGGTCCTTGTCGCGGGCAGCACCCGTAACGGCGAAGAGGCGCTGATTCTGGATGCCTATGCGGTATTACAGGAAGAATTCCCCGGTCTCATCCTTGTCATCGCGCCCAGGCATATTGACAGGGTTCCGGAAATCGGTGCCCTGCTGCAAAAGCGCGGTTTCCGGTATCAACTGCGGACCGATTTTCCCGGCAACAGCCGGACGGCGGGAATTATTATCGTGGATACCTTCGGTGAATTGTTTGATATTTACAGTATCGGGAACATTGTATTCTGCGGAGGCAGCCTGGTTCCCCTGGGCGGTCAGAATCCGCTGGAACCGGCATTTTGGGGAAAAGCCGTTTTTTACGGGCCGTACATGCAAAATTTTCCGGATGCTACAGCAGTCCTTGAGGCGGCGGATGCCGGCGTAATGGTTGCTGACGCCCGCTCACTGGCGGATCGGGCCCTTTGGTTTTTGAGCCGCCCGTTGGAACTGGACCGGATAGGGAAACGGGCCAGACAGGCGGTGATCGGGCAGGGGGGGGCTGCGGAGAAACATGCGGAAGAGATCAAGAGAACCCTGGGGTGAGGGCGCTGCCTATTTTTTGAGTAAAACCAGTGTCGCACCCCATCCCGAGGCACCCGGATCAAGCCTGAAGCCGGAAACATCCGGGTGTTTTTGCAGAACAGCGTGGACCGTGCGCCGAAGGACCCCGCGGCCTTTGCCGTGAATGATCCGGACATCGGTAATGCCCTTTTCACGGCACGCGCGAATGTATTCCGCTACGACCGATGGGGCATCCCGGGGTTGAAAGGTGTGAAGGTCCAGGATCCCGTCAATGGGAATCCTGACCGGTGGGGCCTTTTCATCTGACATAAATCCTCCATATATGGACGGCTTCGTAAAAGGTCCACTGCGTTGCGCTGCATCTTCAGTCACTGCGACGGTAACATCTAAATAGTGCCCATCCATAAATGGTCTTTTTGCTCAATCTCTGTGTTATGCGAAAAAACTAATCCTCGGAATATCAACCATATGCCTGCCTGTCCCGTTAAATTCACCATAGTGACGGCGCAGCGTATTTAATCGGGGCGGTTATTTTTTCGCACGCCCCCGCTCAAAGTCC
>CAYTJI010000285.1:0-3384 GCA_964438065.1 uncultured Desulfobacteraceae bacterium
CGGGGGGTTGTTGAGACTCGTGAGGATGGGGAAGCAGGACCAGTCGCAGAGCACAAGACTGTTCTTTAAGCTCGAGGTGTTCTGGATGATCGTAGCCACTCTTGCCTTGTCTTCATAGGTGAAAGCGTCCACAGAGGCTTCCGAATTATACACATCTTTACCAATGGCTTTCAACTGCTCAGGGGTAAGGGCGCCTTTCTGGTTTCTCGGCCAGTTCATGCCGCTCCAGTACACCAGAACCGTCCAGTCATGAGCGCCAGAAAGAGGATCCCGGCTGCCCATGGCCCATTGCATAAGAACCAGAGGGTATGCACGCACGGAGTAATGTTCCGCCTGATTCCGCGCCGGAAAATGGGCTTCATATCCATCTTTCACTTTTTCGCCAAAATGACGAAAAACTGCAACAGGCCCATCTGCAATCACGTCCCCAAACCCCTCGCGGTAAGCGACCTTGTGAAGGAAGTCTTCAATGAATACCTTGGTTCCAAGCTTGCTCCAGGCGACACCTGTTTCCTTTTCCGAGATTTTTCCTGCCTTGAATTCCTCCGCCAGCCACAGGATCAAGTCAAAGAGGGTATACTGGCAGAGGCCCAGTTTGTCGGATAGAACTTTGCCGGTCCATGCAGCCTCATCGCTTTCCGTGCCCAGATTGAGGTAGTACTGGGAAAGGCACATGACCTCTCCTCCGTCAAATCCGGGCATGCGCACAAAAGACCTACAGGCGACAGGGCAGCAGAAGCATGATGCGTATTTGATCCGGTATTTCTGCACAAAACGCCACTGGCCTTCAATGGGACCCTGGCTGGCCCAGTCTCGCATGGGATGATTTCGAAGCAGTCTTCTGCCTTCCTGTACGTGCGCTATGAATTCCTCCGGCCGCGCTATTTTCAAGCCTCTGCTTCCCTTGACCACAATGGCCTTCAGGTTCTTTGATCCCATCACAGCGCCCATACCGGTCTTGGCGGCTGCATAGCCGCTATCTGAGATGATCGCGGAGAAATGGACCTGATTTTCGCCTGCCGGGCCTATACAGAGTACCCTCACACCTTTCCCGTATTTGCGCGTGATCGCCCTCTGCGTTTCAAAGGCGTCAAGTCCCCAAAAATCAGCAGCATCCACGACCCTGACGTTCTCATCGAATATCTCCAACAAGCTCGGACTTTCCGCCTTTCCCTGAACAATCAGCCCGTCGTATCCTGCGAATTTAAGCTCCGGACCGAAATAGCCACCGATTCCAGATCGAGTGGGCATGAAGGGGTCAACCCCGGGCGCTTTCGTGCAGACCTCAAACCGACCGGAGGTAGGCGCAAGGGTTCCCGTCAGAGGGCCTGTCATGAAAATCAAGCGATTGTCCGGATCAAAAGGGTGAAGGCCGGGGCTAATCTCATCCCACATGATTTTCATGGCGACCCCGTCGCCGCCCATAAAGCGATCCGAGTATCGGCTTGTCGGCTCCCGGGAAATTTTCCCGGAAGACATATCCAGCCGAAGGATTTTGCCGGCATAGCAGAATTCTTTCTCAGTCATTGTCTTATCCCTCATGAGATCAGTAATACTTCAGCGCCCCCACAGGGCACCACCGAACGCACTCCGGCTTCCCGCCGCACTGATCGCAGGAATCAAGCACGGATCCCTCCACATCGCCTGTAAAAGGGTCCATATAAATGGTCAACCGGGCTTTGCTTGGATTGAACTCCCCCTCATGAAAGAAAGAACACGCATTCATGCAGGTCATGCAGCCGGTGCAACGATTCCCGTTAATACTTATCTTCTTTTCGTTCTTGGTGTTCATGGTTCATCTCTCTGAAAACAAGCTTTCAAAAATACCTCGCGGAAAGAACATCACGCTGAATACTAACAACCCCAGGACCATAGTAACGTAGTGGGTAAGGATATCGGGAAGAAAATCCTCGAGAGTCCGAACCACCAAGGCTCCGAGAAAAGAGGCGATGAGCACCTCTTTTCATCCCAGTGCTACCCAAATCAAAACCACTGTTTCAAACCCGAATCCAAAGATCGTAGGGGACAGGAATTCGGTCACTGTACTAAAAAGAGCGCCTGCAAGTCCTGCCACCGAAGCGCCGATGCAATTTTCTTCAGGGTCATAATCGAAGGATTCGTATGCCTCCCCTGGAGCGGTGAAAGATAAGCCGGTGCATCCGGCCTTTACAGCCAGCTGCTTGAAGTTCAAGCTGTTTTCCAGCCGGAGGGCTTTCAGTTTTTCAGCAATTTCATTCATGCTTCTTTCTTTCCGCACACTGATCAGCCGGCAACACCGGACCAATATCTTTCTTCATCAAGAGTCTGCCGTTTGAAACTTCCGCGATCAGCATGTTCAGGATCATATGGTGGTCCGAGGCTCGTAGCGTCACAGGCCCGTTTCCAATCACGAGCGATTTATCTCCCATAGCATCGATGATCTTTTCTTTGTCGTCAGTCCCAGCCTTTTCGATCGCGTTTTTCAGGAACATGAGCAGGCCGTAGTGGGACTCAGCGAAATAACTGACAACAGTTTTCGGCCCAAACATTTTTTTCTGCCGATCCACAAAAGCTTTTGTTTCTGGCTTACCCAGGTTTGCCAAAAAAGGCGCACAGGTAACGATCCCTTCCACCTCTTCCCCTGATAGGCCGACCATGTAGTTTTCGTTGAAAGCCATGACCGTGAGTCTCGTGCGCTTCTTGAGCCCGAGGGCGGTGAACTGTTTGATAAAGAACTGCCCGTCGGATCCAAGAAGCATCATGACAACATTCTTTGCGCCCGACTTCCGAATCATCTCTAGGTTGGTTTTGAAATCCTTGGTGTCAAAAGGCAGGTATTCCTCACCAACGATTGTTCCACCCCTTTCGGACACTTCTTTCTTGAAAGCTTCGCCGATCTTGATGGGCCAGACATAGTCCGCGCCGATGATATAGAAAGACTCTCCATAATTCTCCATCAAGTAAGGAACCAAGGGCTTTACGTAATGGTCGGGAATTGGTGAATAGCAGAAAAGATAGCGAAAACAGCATCCGCCCTCATAATCCGTGGCATATAGCAAGGGCGTTCTATGCCTTGTACAAATCTCGATCATGGCGTCGCGATGTGCGCTGCTCGTAGGGCCCATCACCGCTATGACTTTGTCCTCGATAATGACCTTTTCGGTCTTCTCCACAGCGAGATTTAACTTGGTCCGCTCATCCTCGATAATGAGATCAAAAGGCCTTCCCCCCAGTACGCCGCCGGCTGCATTGATTGCCGCGGCAGCCATTTTGACACCCTGAAGACCCTGGCTCCCAAAAAGCTCTTCCGCACCTGAAAGAGGAAGGACTATACCTATTTTAACGGGTGATTTACTCATTGTTTCGTCTTCCATAAAAAAAAGTGCCATTCTCAGGCGTTAACCC
>CAYTJI010000286.1:0-3372 GCA_964438065.1 uncultured Desulfobacteraceae bacterium
CCAAGTCAAGAAGTTTGAAACAGTCGAACAGATAGCTGTCAGCGACCGGGACTGTGCCTTTGAGATAAGATGTTGAGAAATCGATTAAATATGGCCTGTCTCCGTGTACCAGGATATTCCTCTGGTGCGCGTCGCCATGAGCAACACCCCGGCTGTGGATCTGCTCAAAAAGAGTTGACAACCGTTCAAAGAATTTTTGGTCCAGGCGCTGTTTATCCAGTTTTGCCAGGGGCGCCCCCGGCACGGCTTTCATTTTCAGGGCGTACCGGGTCGGCATTTTCTGGAATGACGGGATGCCTTCGACGCCTTCGAGTTTTTTCAAAGCAGCCATCTCCCGCCGGATGCAGAACCGGCCCCACTGTCTGGCAAGAAAGGGATTCCGGCCATAGTCCTTGACGATAAAGTCCCCTTCCCGCCTCACGCTGGCCTTCCAGAAATTCCGGGGGGGATAGTCCACTTTGTCATCCGTGGTGATTGTGTGTTCTTCCGTGTCCATTCAGAGCATCCTTTCGTTATCCCGATTCCATCTATCTATAAAGGGCCTTTTTGCGCGATCTTCCGGCTCCGCCAGGGCCATGCCGGGACCCCGACAAACGGGGTGCTGATCCAATAGCCCAGGACCGGTTTTTTTAAATTATCGGACCCCATTCAGACGGGGGACCACCCCGTCTCCGGAAACAATCATTTATTTCTCTGGCATTTATTTTTCTGGGAATTTCACCGTACCGTGTTTCATCAGGGATACAGAATGGGCGCATTCCAAGAGGCAGGATGTAAAGCAGAACATAAAGGCCTGTCATTGCAGCAGGAACTGTTTTCATGAAACCGTACTTTTTCCCGGTCAGGCATTGTAAACGCTCCTTCTACTGAGGAGGGCATGCAATTTCCAGGACGATTTTGAAACCAGCTGGTGTCGCTGAGTTCAATCAGGGGCGCCATTCGTGCCGGAGATCATCCGCACCGCTGATCCGGTTTAAATCGTGGTGCCGGACAGAAAGACCGGCTGGTGTGGTGGAAAAATCAGCACGAGCAGCCCCCCTGACGGTTTCTTTCAGCTGCGCATGGTTGCCGGAAAGGCGCGCGCAGGCAACCGTGAATATCAATCTCCATATACGATGGTTGTGTAGTGACCGATAATGCCCAGGATGTTTTCGACCTGCCAGTCTACAAACTTGATGTTCCGGATTCCCCCGTTTCGGGCCGCGGTTTCAATGCTGGCATCCCCTGTGGCAACGAGCCCCAGGATGGATTTCGCTTCGGCTTTGCCGACCTTGGTGTACTTTACCGATGTCGGTCCGGTAGCAATGGGTCCTTTGACACCGGTATACACGAAACCATTCGGAAGATATGAAGCACATCCCCCCAGAATAAAGCTGCTTAGAGCAATGGCCGCAATGATCAGTTTTACTTTTTTCATTAATGCCTCCTTTTCGCTTGATGATTGACGTGACACCTTCAATACTTACGATTATCCGGTTTCTCGATCTGGACCTATCACCCCCTTCCCTTGATGTCCTTTGCAGGAAGCTATCCGTACCGGCTGTACGCGATCTGGAGCAAACCTAATAAGCATCCCGGAACTTGTCAAGCTATTATGGCCTCTCACGTGAATCTGCGGGTCAGTGAAAACCCGACGCGTTATTGTTCAGGGGAGCGGGCCCGGTGTCTTTTCCTGAGGGTTTCCAGGGCCTGCGCGGCAAAAAAGGCGACGCCGGCGACCAGGACGATTGTGGCACCGGAGGTCACATTGAGGTAGAAGGACAACCACAGGCCCGTAAGCGTGAAAAATATGCCGAACACGGATGAGAGTATCATCATTCGCCCCAGGCTCCGGGTGTATTTTTCCGCGATATACGGAGGGATGGCCAGCAGGGCAATGACGAGGATCAAGCCGACCACGCGGATGACCATGATGACACAGAGGGCCGTCATTACCAGGAGGCCGAAATACAGAGGTCTTACCGGAATGCCGGCGACAAAAGAGAACTCTTCATCATAAGACACGGCAAGGAATTCCTTGTAAAACACCATGACGGCCATGACAATGAGCACATCCATGGTGAACATGGCCCGGAGATCCGCCTGGGACACCGCCAGGATGCTCCCGAACAGGTAGCCCATCAGATCGGCGCCGTAGCCGGGACTCAGGTCGATGAGAATGATTCCGATGGCCATGCCCACAGCCCACAGCACACCGATCACCGTGTCCGCCCGTTCCCGGTTTCTGAAACTGACCGCGGCCATGATAATGGAAACCGTTATGGCAAATGCCCCGGCACCCAGGGTAGGAGAAAAACCGAGAAAAACCGCCAGCCCGATACCGCCGTAAGCGGCATGGGCGATCCCGCCGGAGATAAACACAATCCGGTTCACCACAACCAGGCTGCCGATCAGTCCGCAGGAGATACTGACCAGGACACCGGCAATGAGGGCGTTGCGCATGAATTCGAACTGCAGGGGTTCCCACATGTCATTTTTCTCCATGCAGGGGCAGCACCCGGTGAGGGGTACCGTGGGCAACAAGATCCACCGGACACGGATAGGCCATGTCGATCATTTTTGGGGTGATTTTACCTTCTTCATGAAATATCATCGTGCGGTTCACGCAGGCCACGGACTTGACGTTTCTGGAAATCACCCCGATGTCGTGGGTCACCACCACGATGGTTACTTTTTTATTCAATTCCTTCAGAAAACTGTAGAGATCGGTTTCAAACTCGGGGTCGACACTGGATGTCGGTTCATCCAGGAAAAAGATCTCCGGATCCGAAGCCAGGGCCCTCGCAATAAAGATCCGCTGCCTTTGTCCGCCAGACAGTTCGCCGATATGCCGGTCGCGGTAGCTCAGCATTCCGACCCTTTCCAGTGCTTCTTCGGCCTTGGCGCGGTCCCCACGGGTGTACCATCTGCCGATACGGGACCGGCGGAGTCTTCCCATCAGCACGATATCTATGGCGGAAACCGGGAACGAGAGATTGAAATCCGTGTACTGAGGGACATATCCGACACGGCGTTTCGCGTCCCGGGGCAGCTCTCCCAGCACCCTGATTTCACCCCGGTCCGGGGTCAGTATCCCCAGCAGGAGCTTCAGCAGTGTCGTTTTCCCGCCGCCGTTGGGTCCGATAATCCCCAGGAAATCTCCCTGGGTCAGTGTGAATGTGACATCTTCCAGAACAGGAGACCCGCCATAGGAAAAAGAGACGTGTTTCAGTTCCAGGGCCGGGACATCCATGGGCTTTCCTCCTGCCGCTTTCCGGGAAGTCTTTTATCACAAATCGCACCTTGTGCGTAGTTACTGCCTTTTGCCAAAAATTTCAACCTAAAACCTGCATAAACTGTTTTCAAAAAAGGATGTTATATTATTAATATCAG
>CAYTJI010000287.1:0-3355 GCA_964438065.1 uncultured Desulfobacteraceae bacterium
TGTTTCAGTTTGACAAATTCCCTGAACAACAGGTCCTTGTCGTCAGAAGCGGGTATGATTTTCGCCTGTTTCTTCACAGACCCAAAACCCAGCGCCAAGGCCTCCCAGTCCTCTTTCTGCATGCCCCCGGATGGATAGATGAGAAAAATCTTCGGCACATTATGGAATGAGACGGTCCCGAGGTTCATCCACAACACGCCCAGAGCGCGTCCCTTCTTTTTCAGCCGGACGTTTGTCCGGCCACCTGTCAGCCGGATAAACGCCTGTGTGTCCGCCGGTATCTTTCCGGACACGGAAAGCCGCATCCCGTTATAGGTAGCCCCCATCAGGATCTGGTTCGGCCTCACGGTGACCTCCAGCGGCACACGGGCGGCACGGCATTCCGCTCGACCCAAAAAGCATACCAGAACTGCCATAATGCTTGCAAAAAATCTTTTTGACACGTTAATGCCCTCCCAGATACGCCAGCAGAATATGCGGTTTCAACAAAAGACCCAGTAACATCTTGACCATAACAATCAGAACGAGTGAGGCAAGAATGATTTTCAGCTGATCCCCTTTCAGCCTCTTACTGATTTTTGCGCCGAACTGAGCGCCCAGCGTTGAGCCGATGAGCAGAATCAGTGCCAGCACAAAATCAACGGTGTGGTTGGTGGTTGCCTGCATGATCGTGACATCAATACACGTGAAAAGGATCTGGAACAGGCTGGTCCCCACCACCACGTGCATGGGCATTCTCAACAGGTACACCATTACGGGTACCATGATAAAGCCTCCGCCCACGCCCATAATCGCGGCCAGAATCCCGACGAATATCCCCAGAATAAGGGGCAGGAGCACCGAGAGTTCTGTGCCGGACTTTTCGAAATAGATCTGCCAGGGCAGTTTTTTCACGATCATGGCATACCTCGATTCCTTTGGCGGGGCAACCTCTGCGGCCTCGGCGCCGCGAAGTCCCTGAAGGCTTTCTATAAACATGTATATCCCCACAAACCCGAGCATGACGACATAAGTGATCTGAATCAGAAAATCTGCATTTCCCATGTGTCTCAAGACCTTGATCACCTGGACCCCCAGGGTTCCGCCAATCACTCCCCCGATAAGCAGCAGGATCCCCATCTTGAAGTCCACATTGCCGAGGCGATAGTGGGCCAGGGTGCCGGAGGTGGAAGCGCCGACGATCTGGTTTGAATCGGAAGCGGCGGCCACGGTCGGCGGAATACCGACCATAATCAGCAGGGGGGTCATCAGAAATCCCCCTCCGACGCCGAAAATCCCTGACAGAAGGCCGACAAATCCTCCCATGGCAAAAATGAGTATGATATTGATACTGTTCCCTGCTATCGGTAGATATAGGTGCCACATCAGAAGATTCCTTTCATTTGGATAGTACCTGTTTTTCGTTCACCACCTCAATACGGCAGTTGATCCGGTGCCGCATCTTCTCCAGAAAACTGTTAAAGGTTTCTGCCGAACAGCCCTGTTCGGCAGGTGATCCAACGACCCAGAGCGAGATCCGGTTTTCACGGATAAAACCGATGATCTCTCTTTCGTAGTTGCCATGGACGAGATAGTATTCCACCGCAATCCCGTCTGCCCTGCCTTCTTCAATAAAGGACTCAAGTCTTTTTTTTACCGAAATTTCAATTTGTTCTTCGGACGCCTCATTTTCTCTCTGCATTCCGGGAGACAGAACCAGAAGAAAAAAGACCTTGGCGTTTATCCTTTTTGCGAGGTTAAGGGCATGGATGGCGGCGCAAAAGCTGGTTCTCTGCAGATCCATCGCAACCAGAATCTTTTCCATGAATACCTCCCTTATCCTTCTCTTTTAGCAAGGACCATGCCATACTATTAATATCGTGAATTCAATTGGTTATGTGGATATGAAGGGACGCGGACACAGAAATATTTTCAAAATGAAACATGTTTTCAACAAATGGCATTTCATCAATAATAATGGTGGGTTAGATCCAGATGCGGAGAAATGGTGTTTCAGAATGGGAATTGATGTGATCAAATGCGCGTGCGCAACCCGCTCATCTGTCTTTCAACAGTCCGAACTGCTTCATTTTTCTCCACAGGGTCGTCCGTGGCAGGTTGAGGATCTTGCAGGTCAATCCCTTGTTGTTGCCTGTTTTTTTCAGGACCTTGATGATATGCTGTTTTTCCACCTCTTCCAGGGTCAACAGGCCTTCGCCCTCAATGGTGTTTATCTCCAGTTCCTGGAGGTCCGGCGGCAGGTCCGTAACTTCTATGATATCCCCTTCCGTAAGGGCAACGGCTCGCTGGACAATATTTTCCAGTTCACGGACATTTCCGGGAAAATTGTACTGCATCAGGATATCCATGGCCTGGGGTGAAATCCGCTTTATTCTCTTTTTGAAAGGCCGGCTGTATTTTTCAATAAACGAGGACACCAGAAGCGGGATGTCATCTTTCCTCTCGCACAGCCGGGGAAGGTGTAGCGTGACCACATTCAACCGGTAGAAAAGATCTTCACGAAAAGTCCCTTCCGTACAGGCTGCCTTGATATCCTGGTTGCTGGCCGCAACAATGCGGATGTCCAGATCGATCGGTCGGGTCCCACCTACCCGGAGAATCCGTTTTTCCTGAATCACACGAAGCAGCTTGACCTGCATGGAAGGCGGCATTTCCCCGATTTCGTCCAGGAACACCGTACCCCCGGCAGCGGATTCAAGAAGACCGATTTTGGAAAGGGTCGCTCCGGTAAAGGCGCCCTTTTCGTGTCCGAAAAGCTCGTTGCAGATCAGGTCCTCCGTGAACCCGCCACAGTTGAACGAAATGAACGGAGAGTCTTTTCTCGGACTCAGTTTATGGATGGACCGTGCCACAAGTTCCTTGCCGGTTCCACTTTCTCCCTGAAGCAGGACATTACAGTCGACGATCGCAACCTTTTTGATCATACTGAAAATTTCCTGCATGGCGGGACTCGTACCGATAAATCCGTCAAGGAGATCCTTCCCTGCGATGACCCGGCGCAACCGACGGTTTTCACGACGCAGATCAATTTTTTCTCTCGCACCGGCCGCGAGGACCCGGATTTCTTCCAGTTTGAATGGCTTGGTCACATAATGATAAGCCCCGTTCTTGATCGCCCGGATAGCGGAATCAATGGAACCGTGACCCGTAATGATGATCACTTCGGCATCTTTGTGCCGGGCCCGGATATGGGACAGGATCTCCATGCCGTCCATGTCCGGAAGCCTGAGATCCAGAAATATAATATGGAAAGGCGCCGCGTCCATATGCTCCAGGAAGGGGGCGCCGGCCGGAAACGTCTTTGTCTCGTAGCCTTCGTCATCGAGGACCTTTTTCAGACGCCTGCATACCGTTG
>CAYTJI010000288.1:0-3303 GCA_964438065.1 uncultured Desulfobacteraceae bacterium
GATGCGTGTCATGCAAGCCCAACATTCCTATAATTCGCTGATATTAAAAGCATAACTTTTTTTTGAAAATAGTTTATGCAGGATTTAGGTATGAGGATACCATCTTCAGTGATCCGTCCGCCGGATATTTTTATAAGACGCTGCTGCACGTCCTTGGTCAGGGACAATGATCCGGTCACATGGAAAAGGATTTGAACGGCAGAGGCAACCTTGTTGACATGCTGCCCTCCCGGTCCGGAGGCCCGTATGAAAACTTCGTGTATTTCACGTTCGTCAATCGCTATGGCTGGCGTAATCTGAATCATTTTTCCGTGTCATTGAGACATAATGTTGACGGGCACGGCGCAGGTGTTCCTTACCCGGAATTTTTCCCCGACGCCGATATGGGATACTTCCATATATCTCCCTCAAAGAATTGACAAGAACCGCCTTGGAGAATATATTGTAAGGGTTTTCCGTTTCGTACAAGACTGTTACGGGTTTTTGAACTGAAAGGGTGCCGCAACCCGGTTTTTTGCATCGCCCGGTGTGAGATGAGAGTTTTGTCTGTGTACGCAACTCCGGGACTCTGGCACTGCCGCCTTGCTTTTTGGCACAAAATGGAGCATCTTTCAACGGTCCCAGATTAAAAACACGACATTTGGCCATGAAATCTTCAAAAACGGCTACGGGCACGGATCCCTTTGGGGAAATATCCTCATGGGTTTCTTCTGCTCATGACCTGGATCATCATCTTGACCTCATTCTGACAACGATCCGCCAGATGATGCGGGCACGGGTTGTTTCCCTGCTCCTTGTTGACAGAGATGCAGGGAGGCTCTATCTCAGGACCGTAACAGGCAGCCTGAAGACGGATACAATGAAACGGGAGATTCCTTTGTCCCGGGGCATAGCAGGTTACGTTGCTGATGCGGGCGAACCGGTTGTGGTGCCGGATGTCCACAGGGACCCCCGCTGGGATGGAGAACCCCGTGAATTCACCGGTTTCGAAATTTTTTCACTGGCCTGCGCGCCGTTGAAAATCAGAGAAGAAATAATTGGTGTCGTGGAAGTAATTGACAGGGAGGACGGCCAGCCGTTCCAGGATGAAGACCTCAAACTTCTGAACGTGTATGCGGATGCCGCAGCCCTTGCCGTTGACAAGGCAGAAAAGAATTCGGGACCGGAAATAGACGATCGTGGGTTCAGGGATGAACTCTGCCGCAAATGTCAGATTATCGGGGAGAGCGATGCGCTGAGAAAGGTTGTTGAGCAGGCTTTTAAGGTTGCCAGGTCGAACGCCAGCACATTACTTTTGGGAGAAAGCGGCACAGGGAAGGAACTTCTGGCCAGACTGATTCATCAGGCCAGTGCGAGGAGAGACAACCCGATGATAGGGCTGAACTGTGCGGCCCTTCCGGAAACGCTGATGGAAGATGAACTGTTCGGCCATGAGAAAGGGGCCTATACCGGCGCCCTCAAACGCAAGATCGGGAAATTTGAGCTTGCAGACAAAGGCACGTTGTTTCTGGATGAGATCGGGGAGATGAGTGCGGCGATGCAGGCGAAAATGCTTCGTGTCCTGCAGGAAGGGGCCTTTTACCGGGTAGGCGGTAATCTTTCCGTTACGGTTGATGTGAGGGTGATTTCCGCAACCAACCGCGATATCCAGAAGGAGGTCAATGAAGGAAGATTCCGTGAAGATCTTTACTATCGTATGAACGTGGTTCAGATAAAAATGCCCCCTCTACGTCAAAGAAGAGAGGACATCCCTCTGCTGGCGGAATATTTTCTGGCCTTCTTCCGCAAGGAAAGGGGTCTGTCGAATTTAAGAATCTCTGATCGATGCATGGATAACATGATGAAGTATGACTGGCCTGGAAATATCCGGGAGCTGAGAAATGCCCTGGAACGGGCCGTGGTCATGGGTGATAATGAAGAGATCGGACCGGAAGATTTGCCGATTTTCAGCCCCAGAACGGTTTACAAGGGCCTGGAGGTGGGATTAACACTCAACGAGGCGGTTAACAGATTCAAAAGGGAGTTTATTATTGCTAACCTCAGACATACCGGTGGAAACAGAACAAAGGCCGCCAAAAAGATGGATATCCAGCGGACTTACCTCTCACGACTGATATCCAAACTTGGCATTCAGGACGAATGAATTCGGGTAAAGACGGTTGATATGTTTTCCTTGTAACGCTACCGGTTTCTGCTTCAAACTCCGGATTTTCCTGCCTGCTGAAGGTATTTCAGATTATTTTCAATTCCCGATTTTC
The DNA here is from genome assembly GCA_964438065.1 of uncultured Desulfobacteraceae bacterium. Taxonomy (GTDB): domain Bacteria; phylum Desulfobacterota; class DSM-4660; order Desulfatiglandales; family Desulfatiglandaceae; genus CAYTJI01. The sequence goes on from CAYTJI010000288.1 coordinate 2,259, forward strand.
ATGGCCTTTTCGCGTATTTTTCTCTATATTCAGTTGAATAATACAGATTTCCAGGCGGTAACTTTTTCCGGATGCGCCTGCCCCTGCGAATGTTACAGACACTGTCATAGCTATTGCCTTGGTGCACACCATCATACCCATCCTCATGGCCGGGGAAAACGGCGGTGCTGTCACCGGAGCAGGAGGCGCCATTAGGTCCCCGGTTTTTTCCCGGGCAAAATCGCGAGTCATACGCGGATCTTCTTCCGATTTTTGTATAGTCGGAAACCGGGAGTGTTTTTCGGATTCAACCTTGTCTCCCGCAGTTATTTTGCCTATACTCTACATTTCTTCAGAAGGCCGGATACGCGGGCCTGCCTCCGGCACGACAATATCTCTCCGGCGTTCTTGCGCGATCACTACTTCCGGACATTGATGAGCTCGAAAAAAGTCATCACTGAACGGGACAGTCCATTTACCCGGGATCTCAGATGCTGATCTATGATGACGTCTATCACTGGAAGGGATGGGGTGGGAGACTGGGTCTTGCCGGCGGAAGCTGCAGGCTGCGGATTTTTGATCTGAGGGAGGAACAGTCCAAAGGCCTTGTCTTTCTGAGGCCCATTATTGTGGTGGTTTCGGATATCCCCGGAAGCCGGTTGTCTGTCAGAAGCTGTGCCGGTCACATTGCCACCTTGGTGACAAAAGAATTCGGCATTCAGCCGAAACGAATGCTGTGGGTCGAGTATTACCCCGAATCAAGATACGGCAGGGAGGTGGTCCATACCGTGCCGGAGCGGTATGACAGTGTTGAGTTCGTCTGGAAAGAGGGAAAGGCCATAGAGCCGAAATGGCGGCCGCTGAAACCCCCTATCCTGGATGAAGTGAAAAAATGGATGAAAGAAAGCCGCCACTCTTAAACCGTGCCCCTGGTTTTACCCGATTCCTGGAATACCTTTATCATTAAAAAAAATCGCGTTGAAAAAAGTTGGATTACTATTTGAATTATGGCACCTAAATCCTGCAAGCGTCGAGTTTGCCGAAGATGCAAGGCGGCAAGGGCGCA
>CAYTJI010000289.1:0-3273 GCA_964438065.1 uncultured Desulfobacteraceae bacterium
GCGATTGGTTTTGTGTGGACGGCTAGTTTAGCGGCTGATGGCAACGGAAAAATTTGCTCCCGGAGCTTTGAACCTCTCGGCGGGGACAGATATCCTCCGACGCTTTCTCTGATATCCACTCGAATCAGCTCAAAATTTTCTCCGGTTGATTCAGGATCTTCTTGAAAATGCTCACTACCTCTGGTACGCTTACTTCTATCCTCATGGGGGTTTTCTTCTCTTTTTATAGTGTCCATCCGTAAGTGGCCCTTTTGCGCAATCCCGGCGTCAATCTGCGGGCTCACATGCCTGACTGTGCGTGCCCGCACGCAGACAGGTGCGGCGTACCGGATGTACGCATGCGCATCATCCCTTGATTTCCCCGGCCTTGCGCAACAATACGCATTTACGGATCGGAAACTCACCCGTGCCCGAATTTCATTTATGGATGGACACTGGCAGTTTTTTTGCTGGAGGAATATGAGATGATTGTTGCCGGAGTGGATGTTGGCGCGGCCACGGCCAAAACTGCGATTGTCAAGGACGGCGAGATTGTTTCATATGACATCATGCCGACCGGGGATGTGGTCTCTCAGGCGGCAGAGGAGATTACCAAAAAGGCCCTGGAAAAGGCGGGACTTTCCATGTCTGATGTGGACTATGTTGTTTCCACCGGTTACGGGCGGCATATGGTGAAGTTTACCGACAAGGCGGTCAGTGAGATAATTTGCCATGCCAAGGGGGTCAATTTCCTCCTGCCCAATGCCAGGACCATTATCGACATCGGTGGGCAGGACAGCAAGGTGATCGGCATGCGTGAAGACGGTACGGTCCGGGATTTTCTCATGAATGACAAATGCGCGGCCGGCACCGGAAGATTTCTCGAGGTCATGGCGGGTGTGTTGAATGCCGGTATTGAGACCATGGGGCCCATTTCGCTGACCAGCAAGGACCCCTGTGTCATCACGAGCACATGTACCATCTTTGCCGAGTCGGAGATTATTTCCCTCCGGGCCGAGGGTGCCAAACGGGAGGACATGATCGCGGGCCTTCACCGGGCCGTGGCCAGGCGGGTGTTCATTATGGGGAAGACGGTCGGTTATCAGGACGATATCGTGTTTACCGGTGGTGTTGCCAAGAATGTCGGCGTGCTGAAATTTCTGGAAGAGATTCTGGAAACCAAGATCGTTCTTCCCGAAGAGCCCCAGATCATGGGGGCGCTCGGCGCGGCCCTGTCCGCTGAAACCGATATTGGTGTGGCCCACGCCGGGGGCAGTGAGGCCCGGGCGGCGACCAGCTGATGCCGTGTCTCATAAATCCTGTCCCGGATAATGGTACCTAAAACCTGCATAAACTATTTTCAAAAACCCAAGACTTTATGGCCGCATCCGAATCGATGCGTGTCACGCAAGCACAACGTCCCTATAATTCGCTGATATTAAAAGCATAATTTCCTTTTTGAAAATAGTTTATGCAGGTTTTAGGTGGTAAGATCTTGAACAAAAATCCTCATTTATGGATGGATACTACTTCGCATATTGTTTCAGCTTTGTTCGGGGCCTGTAGCGGCTACGGCTACACAGTTTCTCCCGTTCTTTTTTGCAGCATACAGGGCCGAATCCGCTGCGTCGAGCAATTCATACTTGCTGACCGTGTTTTCACCGGGTACACAGGTCGCGACGCCTGCGCTGACCGTTGTCCGGATGACCGCGGAATTTGATTCAATTTCCATCCGTTCAATCGATTTTCTGATCCGTTCGGCCAGCACTGCTGCACCCTTCAAATCTGTCTCCGGGGCGATTATGGCGAATTCCTCACCGCCGTACCGGGCAACAACATCGTTCGTCCTCACTGCTTTGAGGAATAATGCGCCTATTTCCTGCAGCACTTTGTCTCCGAGGCGGTGCCCATGGGAATCATTGATCCTTTTGAAGTGATCCAGATCGAACATGATCAGGGAAAAGGGTCTCTGGTACCTGATGGCTTTGCTGAATTCCTTGTCCAGTATGGTCTGGAAATGTCTGCGGTTAGAGAGTCCGGTGAGGATGTCTTGAAGGGCCAGTTTTTTCAGTTTCTCGTTCGCCGTTTTCAACTCTGTCGCCAGGTTTTCCGCATGGGTTTTGGATTCCTTTAAGCGAATGATCAGGTGTTCATAAGAAAGATTCAACTTCCCAAGCTCTTCGTTGGCTTCCTGCAGGATCTCTGAATAGGGTTTCATATCGCGTGGATCAATTTCGAAGACCGAAAATATTTCGATGCTTCTTTCAGCCGTCGAATCTATGAGATTTTTTGTTTCTGCTTCACTTTTATGATAAACATTTCTGAGGATGTCATAGATCATGTCAACTTTTTCAGAACCGTTCGATCCGTGGTAAACGGATGAGATTTTGTCGGACAGATGGATGGTATCAATTTCAAGCTTATAGATATCCGGGACTTTACCATTCTTGTGATGATACCGGACGGGCATGCAGATCGTGTCCGGCAGACCCCATTTTTTCAGAATTTCTGATCCGAGTTCCTGATGATCAAAGTCAAATATTCTTTTCTCCGTCTCCACTAGAGAGCAATCCCCTGCTTTCCTTTCGTCGAGGACTCTCAGATAATCCTCTTTTTTACAGAAATACAGTATTGCAATCCCGATGTCCTGGAGCAGACCGGTGACAAAAGCATTTTCATTTCGGTTTCCCAGCAGCGTCGCGGTCAAGTCCGCTGCCACAGCTGCCGTAACAGAACGTTTCCAGAAAAAATCGAAATTGAATCCCCCTTCTGAATGCGTGCGGAGCTCGCTGGCGATGACAAATGAAAGGGCAATATTTTTGAGGGCGGTGAGTCCCAGCATGGCCAGTGCTTTTTCCAGACTGTCTACTTTTTGCGGTAATCCGTAAATCGGAGAATTGACGATCTTCAGGGCCTTGGCCACAAGAGAGGGGTCTGAGGAAATGATTCGTGCGAGTTCTTTGTAGGTGACGTCTTCTTTTTTCACTGCCTCCAGGATTCGAATCGCAATCGCGGGCGGAGAAGGCAGCTTGATATCATCCCTGACCAGTTTTTCTATAGCGCTCATGTCTGTCTGGACCGGAATTCATACCGGTTTTGATGGAAAAGATTCATCCCTTTCTGCCGGGAGAACAAGATCTTGCGAATTGCAAAGATGCTGAAAAATTCAGAGGCTCTATACCTATTTCGGTATTTTTACGAATTCCTTTAGCCTATTACCTAAATGCTGCAAGCGCCGGGTTTACCGAAGACCTGCCTGCAGCAGGCAGGTGCAAGGCGGCAAGGGCGCAGACG
>CAYTJI010000290.1:0-3271 GCA_964438065.1 uncultured Desulfobacteraceae bacterium
CCTGCCTGCTGCAGGCAGGTCTTCGGCAAACGCGACGCTTGCGGGATTTAGGTTTAACCGTGTTGTGGGACCCCATGTGATTTTTTTCGCATATGCCGGAAACTTTGTTTTTCCCTGAGGTTATTTTGAGAACGGACACGGGTTGACCATCGGGAATATGAGTTTTTTTCTTGACAGTGCATAACCGTTTTATCTATAGACCATAGCATTAATACGGCTCATTCAAACAGGTTGCAGAGCATACATCTGATGCTGGAAAAGCTTCTACTCGATAAAAGATCGACGATCATCCGGAAATGGCGCGAGGTGACAATCGGTGTCTATCCCAAAGACACGCAAAGGTTTCTGAAAAAGGAAAAAGACCGGTTTTCAAACCCCGTCGGCCAGACGATTGCCACGGATCTTGAGCGCCTCTACGATGAGCTGACTGGCGGAAACAACCTGGAAAAAATCGGGTCCAGTCTGGACAACATCATCCGGATCCGGGCTGTTCAGGATTTGATCCCTTCCCGGGCGGTCGAGTTTGTGTTTCAGTTGAAGGACCTTGTCAGAGACGCCCTGGGTGATAGCCGCCGGGACAGCGGGGTCGAAAAGGAGATGGACACCTTTGAGCAGAAGATTGACCAGGCGGCATTGATGGCGTTTGATATCTACGCCCGGTGTCGTGAGAAAATATATGAAATAAGGGTCCAAGAAACAAGAAATCAGGTTGGAAGGTTGCTCGAAAGAGCGAATCTGACCGTTGAGTTGCCGGGGCTTTCCCCGGATCCGTAAACGGGGCTTTATGGCTCCCCGGTGCAGAAATTGAACCGCAGAAAAAAATCAGGAATGAGGTAAAGAGCCTATGAATTTTATATTGAGCATGGTTATCGCAGCCGCAGGTGTCGGGTTGGTGGTGTGCATCCCCTGGATAGGGGTTGAAGCACTGGATTTACGGTTTTTATTCAGCGTGGTCGTTCCCTATGCCGCTCTGGCCACTTTTATTTTTGGACTCATATATCGTGTGATCGACTGGGCCCGCTCACCCGTACCTTTCCGTATTCCCACCACGGCCGGCCAGGAAAAGTCTCTTCCATGGGTCAAGACAAACCCCGTTGAAAACCCCAGCAGCACAGGGGGCGTGATCCTGAGGATGATATTTGAGGTGCTCACCTTCCGGTCGCTGTTCCGACATACGCGGCTGGAATTCAGGCATCTGGATAACGGCCCGAAACTGGACTATGAATGGGAAAAATGGCTCTGGATGGCGGCGCTGGTCTTTCATTACTCTTTTCTTGTTATTTTCCTGCGTCACTTCAGATTCTTCATGGAGCCCATACCCGGCTTTGTACATATCCTGGAAAGTCTGGACGGCTTCATGCAGATCGGCATCCTTCCCGTGAGAGGGTTGGGGGTGCCGGGTGTGTACATCACGGACATGCTGCTCATGGCGGCGGTGACCTACCTGTTCATCAGAAGGATCTACATCCCGCAAGTCCGCTATATTTCTCTGCCTGCGGATTATTTTCCCCTGTTTCTGATTTTGACTCTGGGAACAACCGGGATTCTGATGCGCTACCTGGTGCGGGTGGACATCACCGCCGTAAAGGAACTGGTCATCGGCCTGTTCAAATTTGCCCCGGTCGTACCCGACGGTATCGGGGTACTTTTTTACATCCATTTTTTCACCCTCTGCGTGTTGATTGCCTACTTTCCGTTCAGTAAGCTGACCCATATGGCCGGGGTATTCCTGAGCCCCACAAGAAACCTGATAAACAACAGCCGTGCCGTGAGGCATGTGAATCCATGGAATTATCCAGTAAAATTTCATACTTATGAAGCCTACGAAGATGACTTCAGGGAAAAAATGATTGAAGCGGGACTTCCCGTAGAAAAAGAGGCTGCAGATAAGGAGTAACAATGGCAGATACACCGACCCCAGAAGAGCTGACCAAGATTGATCACGCACCCCCCCTGATGGAGGGGTGGATGGATGTTCCGGTTGAGATCAAACCGGGAATTTACTGTTACGGGGCAAAAGGAAAGAACCTCGCCGCAGTGGGGATGCCCAATGCCCGGGACTGGAATCCGGCGGATGACGATTGGAAACTGCCGGAGAACTGGGAACAGATCATTGAAGACGGGATGAAAGACCGGCTGGATAAATTCCGGTCATTCAAGCTGTTCATGGACATCTGTGTCCGATGCGGCGCCTGTGCCGATAAATGCCATTTTTTCATTGGTTCAGGTGATCCGAAAAATATGCCCGTGATGAGAGCCGAGCTGTTGAGATCGGTATACCGGAAAAAATTTACCGCCGCGGGCAAAATCCTGGGCAAGATCGCCGGAGCCAGGGACCTGACAGAGGATGTGCTCAAAGAGTGGTGGACCTATCTTTACCAGTGTACGGAATGCCGGCGGTGTTCGGTTTTCTGCCCTTACGGCATTGACATGGCTGAAATTACCATCCTCGGCAGGGAGCTGACCAATCTGCTCGGTCTGAATATCGACTGGATCGCGGGACCGGTGGCCAACTGTAACCGAACGGGCAATCACCTGGGCATTCAGCCCCATGCCTACAAGGATATGATCGAGTTTTTCATTGACGAAATCGAAGATGTCACGGGTGTTCGGGTTGAAGCGGATATGAACCGGAAGGGGGCCGAGATTCTGTTTGTCACCCCGTCCGGGGACGTGTTTGCCGATCCCGGTACCTATACCGCCATGGGGTATCTCATCCTTTTCCATTATCTGAAGGCCCAGGGCCTGGATATCACGTGGAGCACCTATGCGTCTGAGGGCGGGAATTTCGGATTTTTTACTTCTCATGAAATGGCCAAGAGACTCAATGCCAAGATGTACCATGAGGCCAAAAGGCTTGGGGTAAAATGGATCCTCGGCGGCGAATGCGGGCACATGTGGCGGGTAATCCATCAGTATATGGATACCTGGAACGGCCCGGCGGATTTTCTGGAAGAACCGGTGTCTCCGATAACGGGGACGAAATTTGAAAACGCGCGCTCGACAAAAATGGTCCATATCGTTGAATTTACAGCCGATTTAATAAGAAACAACAAGCTGAAACTGGATCCGAGCCGGAACGACAACCTGAGGGTCACCTTTCATGACTCCTGTAACCCCGCGCGAGGCATGGGGCTTTTGGATGAACCCCGGTATGTGATCCAAAATGTTTGCAACAAATTTCATGAAATGCCGGCCGGCACCATCCGTGAGCAGACCTTCTGCTGCGGCAGCGGGTCGGGTCTCAATGCCGGCGAAGATATGGAACTCA
>CAYTJI010000291.1:0-3245 GCA_964438065.1 uncultured Desulfobacteraceae bacterium
GGGAGGCGGTATCGACAACCGGTTCGTAGCCTGGAAGGACATGCGGCAGGGCCCCCATATCACATGCCCCCTGCACGTTGTTTTGCCCGCGCAGGGGTAAGAGACCAGCGCCCGGCCTGCCGATATTTCCAGTAAGCAAAACAAGATTGGCGCAGGCGGCCACATTGTCGGAGCCGACCGTGTGCTGGGTGATGCCCATGCAATAGACAATACATGCCCTGGCGGCCCGGCCGAGGGTCCGGGCGGCGCTGATGATTTGATCGGCGGGCAGGCCGGTCAGGTTTGAGACATTTTCCGGGGTGCTGTCCATGACGGATGACGCGAATTCAGAGTAACCTGTTGTTCTGTTTACGATAAATGCACGGTCTGTCAGGCCCTCAGTGATAATGACCCGGGCCATGCCGTTCAGCAGGGCCACATCGGATCCGGGTATGAGCGGAAGATGCATGTTTGCCGCCCAGGATGTCGGGGTCCGGCGGGGATCGGCAACAATGACGGAGGCGCCTCTGTTCCTGGCTTCCCATATCCATGAAAGCGCTGGGGTATGGGTCTCCGCCAGGTTGGATCCGATGATAAAGATGCAGTCCGAGACGGCCAGGTCGGAAATCGGGTTTGTCATGGCGCCGCTGCCAAAGGCACGTTCCAGACCTGCAATGGTCGGAGCGTGACAGAGGCGGGCGCAGTGATCAATATTATTTGTGCCGATCAGACGGGCCAGTTTCTGGAACAGATAATTTTCCTCGTTGGTACATTTGGCCGAGGCCAGAAAGCCCATGGAACCGGGGGATGCATGAGTGCATGTGGCGAGAATTTTTTCCGCCGTTATTCGGATGGCCTCGTCCCAGGATATCTGCACCCACCCTCCGTCGGTTTTTTTTATGGGATGGCGTAACCGGTCCGGGTGGTTCAGCACATCCACAGCGGCATTGCCCTTGGCGCACAGGCGACCGCTGCAGACAGGGTGCTCGGTCATATATTCCAGCCCTGTGGCGACGCCATCTTCAACGACCAGGTAAAATCCGCAGCCCATGGCGCAATAGGGACAAACCGTGGGAACAAGTTTTTTTCCTTCCATAGCCGCAACCAGTTCGTGCCCAGCCATAAATGAAATTCGGGGCACGGGTGAGTTTCCGATCCGGACTCTTTGCGGGATTACCGCGGAATTCCGTCCCCTTGTGATTCTTCACTGAAACCGCCTTCCGAAATCCTGGCGGCCGCGCCGGACCGGACCATTTCCGAAAAAGCATCTTCCTCGACAAAGACGAGCGCCTGCGTGGGGCAGGCCGTTACGCAAGCAGGCGTATCTCTGTCCGGACAGCGATCACATTTGACAGCCACGCGCCGCTCTTTCTGCCTGCCGATGACCCCGTTGGGACAAACCATGGCGCACATCCAGCAGCCGATGCATTTATCCGGATTGTGAGTCACAATATGCGTGATAGCATCCTGGGTAATGGCGCCGGTCGGGCAGGCCCGGCCGCAGGGCGCGTCTTCGCAGTGACGGCAGAGCATGGGAATATTGTGGTCCCCGACAGCCTCGACATAGAGTCTTTTTCGCGGCGCCGGTTTTTCATCAACGGCCTCAAACAGGGTTTTTGCAGCCGAATGCGCTACCGCACAGGCAATTTCACACGAACGACACCCCAGGCACCGGTCCAGTCGCACAAATATTTCTTTTGTCTGAGACATGACGACCTCCTTTCCGAATTCAGAGAGTTGGCAGATATTGCTGTCCCGGGTGCCTAAATGCCAAGTTTTTTCCTTTTTTGGTCAATGATTTCAATCATTCTGTCAGCAGCCCTGTCCGGATCGGTCTCCACGAAAAAGGCCGCGCCGATCACCTCTTCCAGCCCCTGCGTCAGGAGCGAGGTTACGGCACGGCTCCCCAGGATTCGGGGCGGCAGGCCCAGATGGACGGTGACCCCGGAGGCCACAAAGTATGACCCGATGGAGACCGCTTTTTCAGAATACCATTCAGGAGCGCTTCCAACAACAGGGAGATCACTAATATCCACGTCCAGGCCTTTTGCCAGGGCCGCCACGAGGACCAGGATACGGCTGCAGTCAACGCATGAACCCAGGTGCAGGACCGGCGGCACACCCAGGGTGTTACATACGTCTTTGAGGCCCTGACCGGCCTTTTCCGCAGCCTTCGGGGTCATCAAACCGGCCTTTCCCGCGGCAATCATGGCACAACCGGTCCCGACCACGAGGATGTTATCGGCGATCAGCCGCTCCATAATCCTGACATGGGCGAAATCGTGCCGAACCTTGGGATTGTTACACCCGACGATGCCGACGGCCCCCCGGATCCGTCCCGCTTTAATGGCATCAAGCAGGGGATCAACATTTCCGCCAAGGGAATCCACCAGGGCTTCTATGGAAAAGCCGGCCGTCCACTCCGCCGGAGTTTCAGGTATGCAAACCCTGTTTCGGTCCCGTTTTGGAAAATTTTCAACGGCCCTGGAGACAATGGCCCGGGCAGTATCCATTGCGTTATCCGGGGAAAAGGCCATGTGGACCGCACCGGGAAATTTTGCCTTATCCGCCGTGCTGATTACGCTTGTGTGATAGCAGTCGGCCACATCTACGATCGCCGGAAAAATACATTGATAATCAATAACCATGGCTTCGACCGCGCCGGTCATGACGGCCAGTTCCTGACAAAGCATGTTCCCTGCGATTGGAATTCCCCTGCGCATGAGGAGTTCATTACCCGTGCAGCACATGCCGGCAAGATTAATCCCGTGGGCGCCCGCTTTTTGGGCCGCCTTGACCGCGCTTTCCTCGGCAGCCGCATTCACAACCATTTCCGAGAGCACGGGATTATGACCATGCAGTATGATATTGACACTGTCCTCTTTAAGCACGGCCAGGTTTACCAGCGAGGTAACGGGCTTCGGTGTGCCGAAAAGCACGTCGGATGCCTCTGTGGCCAGCATGGATCCGCCCCAGCCGTCTGAAAGGGCAGTGCGGAGTCCATGAGAAAGGAGATTGATGTAGTCCTGATCCACTCCCATATGGACCCGGTGCATGGTTTCCACAATCTCCCGGTCAACGCCCCTGGGGACAATTCCAAGTTTTTCCCAGACCCTGCGCCGTTTCCCGGGCGCCCGGTGCGCAAACTGAAGATGGTTTTTGATCGTGCCGTATTCCTCGAGCATCTTCAGCGCAAGCGCTTCAGCCATAAGGTCGGGAGCATTTTCCCCTTCTGAAACGCCGTATTCTTTGGCCAGTGCCTTCAA
>CAYTJI010000292.1:0-3229 GCA_964438065.1 uncultured Desulfobacteraceae bacterium
ATATTAAAAGCCTAACTTCCTTTTTGAAAATAGTTTATGCAGGATTTAGGTAATAGGTTTTTCTGGCACTTGGCAAAACAGAGTGTTTTTCAACAGCCCGCCGGTATTTCAAATGTTTTCCGGAGCCTTTCACGGCTGTTTTGAATGATCTTCCAGACTCTTCCTGAGAGCGTCAATGGCTTCGCCGATGACTTGTTCCGCAACATGGACCATCGTTTCCCGGACTACCCGCTCGACGACCTCGGTTACCACGTCCCGGAGCATTTCTTCTATCCTTTCTTCAGAAAGACCGGCGGCCGGGACCGCCGCAGACCCGGCCTTCAGTTCGGATAAGGACAATTCTTCCGTCTGTTCTTTGTCTCCAGCCGTTGCAGCTTGTTCTTCGCGTTCTTTTTCTCCGCCTGAAAGCTCTCCTTCAGAAGGCGTATCGTGTCCCGCCGGCATACCGACTGACGCCGGAGTGGTATGTTCATCAGGAAGCGGCCCGGTATCCGGCTTTCCGTTCGGCACGGTCGGAGCCTCGGGATATTCTACCCGGGAATCGGCGGTTCGTGTCAGGTCGTCGATTTTAAGGTCCAGCTCTTCTCCGGGTTCGTCCGATTCGACCAGGCTTTCCAGATCACCGTCATCCAGTTCAAATTCAAAATCCGGTTCCTCTTCGGATTCAAGCTCGGCCAGGGATGCATCCAGTTCGGGATTCAGGGCGCCTTCTCCTGTTGTTCCATCTATGGGGTCGCCTGTGTCCAGGGCCGTGGCAATCCCGTCTGATTCCGGATCTTCAAGTGCAATGCCATCTTCGACGACATCCACAAGTTCAAGAATCTCGTCATCCGAAAAATCCTCATCCGTCTCGCCAAGCTCTTCTTCGGACAGGTCTTCAAAGTCAAAATCCAGGAGATCCTCAGCCAGTTTTTTCTCGTCCTCAACGGACGTATCATCTTTTTCCATTCGGGCACCCCCAACCTGACATTTGAAGTGATTTCAATCAAACAGAAAACTCGTGTTTGGTAGCACAGCCCTTCCATATTGTCAATATCAAGGTTGTCATTCTGGTTTCGTCCGGCTTGACCTTTCCTTCATAAGCTGCTATTAAAAACAGACGTGTCCCCGCATTCTGCGGGAAATCTGATGGGTGAGGATTTTCGCGCTGATTTTGTGGTCAGACTGACAAACGGGCGATTGGCTCAGTTGGATAGAGCGCTGGTCTCCGGAACCAGAGGTCGTGGGTTCGAATCCCGCATCGCCCACCAGAAATGTATGGGTAGAGTGGTGGGTAACCGCCGGTCTGCCCATTTTGTTTTGGGGGCCATGGGGTGAAGATTTTTGTTTCGGGCGGTACCGGTGAGCAGTATCTTTTCTGGATTTATGAACAGGACCTGATTGGGATTTGCCGGCTTTTGATCATTGTTTTCCGGAGAAAACCCTGCTAAAACCCGATCACGTCGTTAATTAATATCACCTTTATACGGCTTTTCGGGAAGGATTTCTCTGTAATCGTCCAGGTATTGCAGATACGGTCCGCACTTTTGCATTCCTCGCACCGGGATGTCTGTACGCAAGGCGTTTTTTTGTTAAGTCTCATGGCATTGACCGGCGCGGCGAAATTTTTTATCCGATACATGGCATCCTCGACGTCCGGAACGATTTTGTTCCTGCCTGCAAGGACGATGACATGATGCGGCCCGAAGGTCAAAGCCGCGACCCGATTGCCGTACATATCCAGATTCACCAGGATCCCAGACTCGGTAATTGCGTTCGAGCCTGTAAAAAATAGATCCACCAGCAGCGATTTTTTCCTCAGCGCGAGTTTTTCATTATCATTAAGGTCTTTCCGATAGGTATTGATAATCTCATAGTCACCGTGATTTGAAAGGGCATCATAGAGCCCGGTGGCAATAAAAGTCAGAGACCCGCCCCAGGAAATGCTTTTCACCCGGAGTCCGGGCAGAATCTCCTCCAGGACAATGCTCTTTGCCTTTTCAACATTGTCGGCAACAGAGCATTGAAAATTGTTTGCGTTCAGGGCCTCTTTCACCTGTTCAAGTCGCTTTTTCCAGTAACTGTTGATTTCCGCGTTCATCTGTTTTTCCTCCTATGCAGTGTTTCAAGGTCTATCATACATCTCCCTTGCCCCGGAAGCCACAAGATTTTTTCACCGGCCCGGTTGATGGGAAAATGCATGTCCCGACCCGGATGATTTAAATGATGCTCAGGACATATTCCTGGACAAAAGCGAGGTGCAAAGGGCATAATTTATGGCCCGGTCTGGGCTTTAAGCCCTGCAGGCAATCCGGCTGGAGACGTGACATACAGACGAGGTCCGGGATAATGGATGACTTAAAAGTCGCTGCTGTGTGTATGAAGGCCGTACCCGGCAAAGTGGAGAGGAATCTGGACCGCATTCAGGCTTTTGTTCTGGAAGCCGCTCGTGAACATGCAGATATCATATGTTTCCCAGAGCTTTGCGTGACAGGCTACACGCTGACAAATCCTCAGGGCATATACCCGGAAGGGGAATTCATCGCTGCCATGGATCGACTGATCCGCATGGCTGTGGACGCCCGAATCGTCCTGATTGCCGGTTTAATCGAAAATCTGAAAGGAAACGGGCCATTCATCAGCCAAGTGATCGCGGGTCCCGGTGGATTGATCGGTCTTTACAGGAAAACGCACCTGTCTCCCCATGAGGAAGATATTTACCTTCCCGGCCAGAGAATACTCATATACCGGTATGGAAACACCCAGTTTGGAATCCAGCTGTGCTACGACGCCCATTTCCCCGAAATCAGCACCGTAATGGCTCTCATGGGGGCTGAGATCCTTTTCATGCCTCATGCTTCTCCCCGGGGGGATGCGCATGAAAAGCTTAACAGCTGGCTGAGACATCTGACCGCAAGGGCGTTTGATAATGGTGTTTTTGTCGTGGCGTGTAATCAGGTAGGCCGGACGGAGGCCGGATTTTCATTCCCCGGGGTAGCGCTTGTGCTCGGCCCGGACGGCCACGTGCTGGCAAAACAGACGACGGAGCGGGAAAGTATTCTTTATGCCGTGCTTAAGGCCAGAGCACTTCAGGACGTTCGGGAACACCGGATGAGATATTTCATCTCCCGGAGGCGGCCTGAGTTGTATGGAATGATTTTGCGGTAGGGGTTGTACTGCCTGAAAAACCGAGATCTTTGAAAAATGACCGATTTTGTGCCAAATCAAGGAAGGCGAAAATTATAACCGC
>CAYTJI010000293.1:0-3206 GCA_964438065.1 uncultured Desulfobacteraceae bacterium
CGTGAATTTAATGGGACAGGCAGGCATATGGTTGATATTCCGAGGATTATTTTTTTCGCGCAACGCAGATATTGCGCAAAAGGGCCATTGATGGATGGACACTAACTTGGCGGAAGTTAAAAAGGGTCACGGTAAAGCCGGCAAATATAAGGCCGTATAAGAGGAGGTGGACATGGCGGAATCTCCACAGGTGTATGATGCGCATTTGAAGGAATATCAGAAGATCGCCCATATCAGAGGCAGGGAAGAATACGAACGGTTGTACAGGAAATCCATTGAAGATCCGGAAGGTTTCTGGGCCGAACAGGCCGAAAAATACCTGTCCTGGGACAGGAAATGGGATTTCGTGCTGAAATATGACTTTGACGAAGCACGAATCGAATGGTTCGGCGGTGGCAGAATCAACGCGGTGCACAACTGCCTGGACCGGCATCTTGAAACACGCAAGGACAAGGTCGCCTATTACTGGGTTGGAGACAGCCCGGACGAGACCCGTGCTGTCACTTATGGTGAGCTTTCCGGCGAGGTCAACCGTTTGGCAGCAGTCCTGAAAGCGCACGATGTTGAGAAGGGGGACCGTGTGATCATCTATATGCCGATGATCGTTGAACTTCCGGTCGCCATGCTGGCGTGTGCGCGGATCGGGGCAATCCATTGTGTTGTTTTTGCCGGGTTCAGCGCTGAGGCCCTTGCCAACCGCATCCGCAACTGCGGTGCCAGGACTGTGATTACAGCGGACGGAAGCTTCAGATCCGGCAAGGTCATCCCTCTGAAAGGCATTGTGGATGACGCACTGAACCACTGTCCGGACGTGCAAAAAGTGATCGTATTTGACCGTGCGGGTACCGGGCCCGACATGCATCCCGGCCGCGATGTCTGGTGGCACGAAGCGCTGGCAGACCCTGGTCTCCACTCGCATGTACCGGCGGAATCCATGGATGCCGAGGACCCTCTCTTTGTGCTTTATACCAGCGGAAGCACGGGGGTGCCCAAGGGGGTCGTCCATACCCACGGCGGGTATCTTCTCTACGCCGCAGTGACGAATCACCTGGTGTTTGATTTGAGGGAGGAGGATGTTTTCTGGTGCACGGCCGATATCGGCTGGGTGACCGGTCACAGTTATGCGGTTTACGGCCCGCTGATCAACGGCATTACCAGCATTATTTTTGAGGGGGTCCCGAGTTATCCGGATTTCGGAAGATACTGGCAGATCGTGGATCAATTCCATGTAAGCAAGTTTTACACGGCACCGACCGTGATCCGTTCACTGGCAAAAGAGGGAACGGAATATGTGGAAAAGTATGATCTGTCCTCGCTGAAAATTCTGGGCTCAGTGGGCGAGTCCTTCAATCCCGAGGCATGGCGGTGGTATTATCATTATGTCGGAAAGGACCGGTGTCCCATTATGGACACCTGGTGGCAGACCGAGACCGGCGGCCACATGCTGACGGCTCTTCCCGGAACAATACCGCTTAAACCCGGGTCGTGCTGCCTGCCGTTTTTCGGCGTGGATCCGGTTATCCTGGACGATGTGGGTGAAGAGGTCCGATTCCCGGAACAGGAGGGGGTGCTCTGCATCCGGAAGCCCTGGCCCGGGATGGCCAGAACAGTTTACGGGGACCATGATCGCTTTATTGAGACCTATTTCAGTCAGGCTCCGGGCATGTACTTTTCCGGAGACGGTGCCAAGACCGACGAAGACGGGTATTTCTGGATTATCGGCCGGATCGATGATGTGATCAATGTGTCCGGGCACCGGATGGGGACCGCCGAGATCGAATCGGCCCTGGTACTGCATGATCGGGTAGCCGAAGCAGCGGTTGTGGGGTTTCCCCATCCGATCAAGGGACAGGGGATTTATGCCTTTGTCACACTCAACACCGGTGTCGAGAAGTCGGATGAGCTGAAAAAGGAACTGGTCCAGCTGGTACGAAAAGAGATTGGCCCTATCGCCACCATTGACGTGATCCAGTGGGCTGACGCAATGCCCAAGACCCGAAGCGGCAAGATTATGAGACGAATCCTCCAGAAAATCGCTTCCGGCAGAGTGGAAGATATCGGTGATACCTCCACGATTTCAGATCCGGCTGTGATTGAAAGCCTGATCGCTGACAGTGTCGGTGTGCAAAAGAGCCGGACCTAGGCCCTTTCTTCTTTGGACCGATAAGACGTTGCGGCCTGTGACAGAGATGATTGCAGACAGGGTTGTTTTCCGGTGAAGCCATGATTCACCTGGACAAGACAGGTTGTTTTTTTGAGGTGAATGCCTGCAGAGAGGAAGATATCCCCTCGGTTCTGGAGATGTACGATGATTTTTCGCCGAAAGGCAGGTTTCAGGGAATGCCGCCGTGGGAAAAACAGGCGCGTGATGTATGGGTGAAGCACCTGCTGGCAGACGGAGAGAGTTTTCTGGCCTGGCGTGGGGGGAAGGTGATTGGGCATGTTACCATGCTGCCGGACTTCAACATGTCGAATGCGGAGTTTCTTATTTTCGTTCATCAATTCGACCGGGGTAAGGGTGTTGGAACCGCCCTGACCCGTACTGCCGTCAGGAGGGCCCGGGAACGCTGTCTGAAAATGTTATGGCTGACCGTCCATGTCTACAATTTCAGGGCCACGAGGTTGTACAGAAAATGCGGATTCGAATTCTGTGACGACTGCAGATCCGGACTCGAACGGAAGATGTCTTGTTGCTGTGAGCTGAAAAATGACGGCTAGAGTTGGTATCGTAAAAGACGAACGGTATCTGGGTCACATGCCGGGTCACACGCATCCGGAACATCCTTTACGTCTGAAGACCGTGTATCGGATGGTTGAAAAAGAGTTTTCAGATGACCTGGTTTCCATTGAGCCTGAACCGGCCACACTGGAACAGCTCGAATTCGTGCATTCAACCGTCTATATCCAGAAAGTCATGAAAACGGCTGATCACGATTTTACCAGCCTGGCCCCCGACACCCCTGCCAGTGCCGGAACATATCTGGCCTCATGGCTTGCTGCGGGGGGGTGCATCAAAGGCCTGGATGCGATGGTTTTGGATGTGTGTGACATTTGTTTTGCGCTGATCCGTCCCCCGGGCCATCATGCCCTGGCCGACCGGGCAGCGGGGTTCTGTGTCTTCAATAATCTCGGGATCACCGCCAGATACGCCATGAAGGTTCATCAGATGTCCCGCATTCTGATTGTTGACTGGGATGTCCACCACG
>CAYTJI010000294.1:0-3183 GCA_964438065.1 uncultured Desulfobacteraceae bacterium
ACGGCGTGCGGCGTGCCGCTGGTTCAGCTCCTCCTGTATCCGTGAGAGTTCTTTTCTGTTTCGCGCCTGTTCCCCGTTGTTTCTTTCCATATCCTCGGATATTTTTTTGGAGAGACGGTCCATCTGATCCAGTTCCTGGCTGAGGCGGAAGAGCTGTTTGTCCAATTCATTGATTTCCTCCTGACAGGCCCATTTCTCACTGGTCAGATTTTCAATCGCCTGCTTCTTGTCCTGTGCATCCGTTAGGATGTTCTCAAGCTTGCGATTGAGCGTTTCCACCTGTTGCCGGGAGTCGGCCGCCTTCTTCTTCAGCTCCGCCATCTCCCGTTTCCTGGCCAGAAGCCCGCCCGAGCCGCTGGAGAGTTTTCCACCGGTAATCACGCCTTTCTCGTCAATCATATCCCCTTGGCGGGTCACAAGACACGGTCTGACCCCGTTTGAGCCATGAACCTCTTTCATATGATTCCAGAACGACAGGGCCTCATCCAGATCATCCACCAGCAGGGTGTCCCCAAGCAGTGCCTCGGTTAAGGGCGCATAGGCTTCCGGTACGGAAACCGCGTCGAATAGGCGCACAAAATTCGAATCTTTCGTATGACATTTTCCGTTCCTGGTCAGGTCCCGGATCGGGACGAAGCTGCTTCTGCCCTTTGCCTTGTCTTTCAGATAATCGATCGCCTGTTTGCCGTCTTCCTGCGATGCCACAATAATATACTGGAGCTTGTCGGAAAGAGCGGCTTCAACAGCCTGTTCGTATTGCGGGGCGACCTGGATGACATCGGCCACAAGTCCGAGGATATGACCCTGTTCCCGGGGCGGGAAATCCTTGGCCTTCATAATGGTTCGGACCCCTTTTTTGTAGCCTTCAAAGTTGTCAACCAGTGTCTGCAAACCGGTCAATCGTGTCTGGCTCACATTGAATACCGCCTCGGCTGATTTCACTTCCTTTTCAACACGTGCCTTTACCCGGTCCAGTTCTTCATACGCAGCGTTCAGCTGTTCGATGGCGTTCTTGATCTTCTGGAGTTTTTCCTGGGCGGTATTCCTGGCACGGGTTTTTCTTTCAGATGTCTTCAAGACGGTTTCCATCCGGGTCTGGACGTCCCGGAGATCTTTTTCCAGACGCGAGTTCCTGTCAGTAATCTGATTCAGCAGTTTGTTCAGATACTCTGATTCATGATTCAGCCCCATCTCTTTGCTTGTGCCCGCATTTAATTTTCCCCTGGCTTTTTCATATTCCTCCTTTACAAACAGCAGGGAATCCTTGCGGTTTTTCAGCCTTTTTTCCTTCAGAGAAATCTCGGCGGCCAGGTCCCGGTATTTCCCCTTCATCTTTTCCAATTTGTCCTGCAGATCGCCTTTTTCCTCTTCGAGGTGAATGAGACGGTTGTCAATGTCTTCTTTTTCCCTCAGGAGCCGGTTTTCCATTTCCTCCTGCAGTTTCATTTCTCTGTCCAGGGCTTCGAGGCCGGCCTCCTTTTTGTGGACCCTTTCCCTGATATTCAGATAGGCGGTTCGAAGATCGGACAAATCACTGTCTTTCTGTTCCAGTTCCAGGTGCATGATTTCTATCTGGGCCTGCAGGCGCGAGAGAGTCGTGGCCGTGGTCAGTTCCTCCTGAACAAGATCCTCAGTAGATTTCAGTTTGTTCCCGCTTTCTTCCTTCAGCTGATGATAGGTGTTGCTGTAAAGGACCAGTTCCCGTTCCCGGATTTCTTCACAAATGGCTTTGTAGCGTCTGGCCTTGGCCGCCTGGCGTTTCAGAGAGCGCATCCGCCTTTTGACCTCCCCGAGGATATCTTCCACGCGCTGAAGGTTCGACTCAGTGAGTTCAATTTTCCGTTGGGTAGCGGCGACTTTCTTTCTGTATTTCGTGATGCCTGCGGCTTCTTCCAGCATGACCCGGGTTTCTTCGGGTTTCTGTTCAACGATCATTCCGATTTTTCCCTGGCCGATAATCGAATATGCCTTGTTCCCAAGACCGGTATCCATGAAAATCTCCTGGACATCTTTCAGCCTGCAGGGAATGTTGTTGATACGGTATTCGCTTTCGCCGGAACGGTACAGTCGTCTGGTAACGGATAGTTCGGAATAACTGCTGAATGCCGGCGGAAAACTGCCGTCCCCATTTTCAAAAGTGAGGGAAACTTCTGCCATACCGAGTGGTTTGTGCTGTTCGGCGCCTCCGAATATAATATCTTCCATTTTCCGGCCTCGCAACTGTTTGGGACTCTGTTCTCCCATACACCACCGGATGGCATCCACGATATTGCTTTTGCCACAGCCGTTCGGCCCGACGATCCCGCTGATCCCTGATGGAAAGGTAATTTCAACCCTGTCCATAAACGACTTGAAACCAAGCAGGGAAAGTTTCTTGATCTTCATGGTGCACTCCGTATGTTTCCCTTTTTAAGACAGGAACAAGTGGGTCATGCGCCAGGGCAGTTGAGGTCCGATCTCAGTGAAATCAGACGAAACTATTTGAAATATAAGTCTTTTTTCGATATCAAAGAAATCTTCAAAAGGCACTCTGACACGATCGGAAACTCACCGGTGCCCGAATTTCATTTATGGACGGGCAACTCATTAAGGTGAAAACAATCCGACCGGAATTTTTTTAACAGGTTTATGTGGTTTTGTAAAGAAAAAATACTATATGCTGTGCAGACGCGATGAATAATAACAATATGTCGTGAAGACCATGTCAAAACCCACGGTAATTTTGATCAACACACAAGCCCCTGTAAATACAACGCATTAGGTTAGTTTATGCAGGTTTCAGGCTGAACATGTTGACTGAAAAGCTATGTCATTTCAATATATTCCAACTAAAGCTTCGTCGCAACCGCAGATTATTGTTGTATTTCCAGGTTAGAACAAATTTACCGTGGTCTAAACCGGAATACCATTGACAATGTGCGGGTTACGTCTTCTAATATTGAGAATAATTTTGAGGGCCTTGTCAGAAGGAGACCTTTGAAAAATGACCGATTTTGTGCCAAATCAAGTCGCGGATCCCGGACTCTCGGCCTGACCTGTCTGCGTGCCTGCCTGTCCCGTCCGAAGGGCAGACAGGCTACGCACGGCAGGCGCTGAGTTTCTGCAAAACCGGTAGTTTTTCAAATGTCTCCTAAATCCTGCAAGCGTCGAGTTTGCCGAAGACCTGCCTGCAGCAGGCAGGTG
>CAYTJI010000295.1:0-3167 GCA_964438065.1 uncultured Desulfobacteraceae bacterium
ATAAATGACGTCCGGCCGGGCATGCGCCTCGCGTCACGCGCCTATCTCGTGTCCAGCCGGATGACTTCCGCGTAATCAGAAAGATTCTCCTTCCGGATCTTCCGGGCATAGATGTCCGCATCCCGGGCCGTGGCAAAATTTCCCAGAGTGATCCTGAAGACTTTTTCATTCCGCACGTGATGCACGGGGATAATGTATGCTTCATACCCCTGTTCCAGCAACTCCAGAAACATCCTCCGGGCGTTTTCAAAGGGCCGGTACGAGGCAATATGCACGGTAAATATGGGGCCCCGGTCCGCTTCCGGCAGAGGCGGAAAAACGATCCTCTGCCCGACTTCGATAAAGTTGATGTCCCGGATCTCCGGATTGGCCGCCTGAACCCGGTTCAGGATGTTTTCATCAGACCGGCCGTAGACATCCGCCACCAGTTCAATGAGCGTTTCCCCGTCCTTTACAACAGCGACCGTTTCCCCGGAGGACGTATCCCCCACCTCCTCAAGTCCTGCCGGCATGTCTTCGAAACGGATAGGAGCCACGGCCTCCGGTTTCTGCGTCGGTTCGGCAGACGGGGTTTCAGAAATTTCATTCCCGGTTGACGGCTGCCCGTCCGGGGCCACGTGTGTGGGCAGTTCGCCAGGTGTCCGTTCAATCCGCATTTTGACCTCCGGCTGTGTTTCCGGAGGGGTACCGACCGTGGCCGGATGGGGCAACAGGGGAAGGGCAACCGGGTCATGACGTCTCTTCCGGTCCAGCAATAATACCGCCAGTGCCGCCCCTGCGAACAGAAACACCAGAATGATCGCCCACTTCCAGGGGATTGCGCGACGGACGTGCCGCTGCGTGCTCTTTTCAGCCCGTCCCGGTTGAGAGGAAGACACCTTCCGAAATGAACCTTCCAGTTGCAGGTCCTCGTAACATTCCCTGACCATGGATGGGTGAATCTTCCTTGTTCCCCGCGCATAGCCCAGCAGCAGCGTATTGTCCGCGAGGATGTTGATCATCCTCGGGTACCCCCCCGAGTACTGATAGAGGGCCTTGATCACGCTTCTGGAAAAAATCCGGTTCCCGGGCTCTGAACCGGCCATCTCCAGGCGTTTTGAGATGTACGCCCCGGTGCTCTCCAGGTCCAGCGGTCCCATGTGATAACGGATGCTGATGCGCTGCAGCAGGGCCCGGCATTCGGGCCGGCTCAGTTTTTCATTCAATTCGGGTTGACCCGCAAGAAAGATATTGATCAGTTTGTCATCAGCGGTCTCCAGGTTGGAGAGCAGCCGGATTTCTTCCAGCACGTCAATAGACAGCCTGTGGGCCTCATCAATAATCAGCACAAAATTTTTCTGGTCCTGAAGGCATTTTTTGAGAAACCCTTCAAACTCGATCAAAAACGCGGTTTTGGATTTGAACCGGACCTTCCTGTTGAACACGGCAGCGGCCAGATAACTGATGAAATCCCGGGACGAAAGCAAAGGATTGGAAATGTACACACAGTGCGTGTTCTTCCCGAGATTGGCGAGCAACGCATGGATCATGGTGGTCTTTCCGGTACCCACCTCTCCGGTGAGCAGGACAAACCCCTTGCGTTCTACAACACCGCAGGTCAGAAGGGCCAGGGCCTCCTTGTGAACCTCTCCCAGATAAAGGAACCGGGGAGACGGCGTCAGGTTGAAGGGTTTTTCTTTGAGATTGTAAAATTCGGTGTACATCTTCACCCACAGACAGTCAGAGACAACAGGCTATTAAAGCCACCGTCCCATACAGACAGTCACACAACAATTTTCTACCTAAAACCTGCATAAACTGTTTTCAAAAAGGAAGTTATGATTTTAATATCAGTGAGTTATGGGAAAGTTGGGCTTGCATGACACGCATCAAAAGGACTTGAAGTATCGTCGTACGTCTGCGCCCTTGCCGCCGTGCAACTTCGGCAAACTCGACGCTTGCAGGATTTAGTTCTAAAAAGCGACAGACCCACAAAGGCAGATTCGGGGCATGATCAAAAAACGCACGCAGAGTCCCCCTGATTCAGGATCATGATTTTTGAGAATGTTAAACCGTGTTCCGGCGGCTGGTGACTTTCACGTGCCTGAGACAAAATTCCGGACGAATTCCATGGTCTTGTCCACCCCCTTTGTGGCCATGACAATGGCAACCGCGGAAAGGATGAAAAGAAACCCCGTGGCAAAATAGGCAAGAAGGTTTTTCCTCTTGATCTGCTTCAGTTCTTTTGCCGTCTGCTGAATGGGCAGGCTCACCAGAACCGGCAACTGGAGTTCGTTTTTCAGGTCTTCAGGAGTCTTGAAAGAGGTGTCCAGGGTCTCCTTCAAAAAAGCCAAACCACCGCCCAGGCCCAGTCCGAGGGCCAGGGTCATCAGAATGACCTTACGCATATCCGGGGACACGGGACGATCCGGTATCTTTGCGGGGTCAATGACCCTGAACTGTTCCCCTTTCTGCTTTTTTTCCATGCTCACGGCGATCTCGGCTTCCAGTTTCCGGTTCAGCAGAGAATTGTACACCTCCTGCAGATTGTCATAGTCCCGTTTCAGGGACAAGAGTTCCTGTTCCCGTTTCGGCGTTTCCGCCACCTTGTTCTGGTACCAGGCGATCTGGGACTGGATATCCTTCATTTCCCCTTTCAGGTTCTTGATTTCAAGGATCGTGTTCTGCAACTGCCGCTTGAGGCTCTCGCCCAGCGCGGACCGCGGACGCACGTCCACGGGCAGATCCGAGTCCCCGCTTTCCGGTTCCTCCGCTTCCAGGCGGGCGATCATATTTTTAAGACGGATCACATCGGGGTGATTTTCCGTATACTTTGCCTGAAGCGATGCCAGCCTGCTTTTAAGCGACAGAAGATCCTCCGGTTCCCGGTTCCCGGCCCCGGGGGATGCCGGTGGCAGCACCGCAACCGCTTTTTCCTGTTCAGCCAGTTGTGTCTGGAGCGCCAGTCTCCTGTTTTCCGCGTCTCTCAGGTTGTTGGCGGCCTGGTCCAGTTGTTCCTGTAATCTCTCCAATATCCGAAGATTCGTATCAAGCTGTTCCGGAAGGCCGCCCATGTATTTTTCACGGTATCTTCTCAGATCCGCTTCCTTCTCCGCAAGGCGTCTTTCCGCGGACTTGAGCTCGTCACTCAGGAAAGTGGAGGTCCCGATGGCCTGGGATTCCCGGAT
>CAYTJI010000296.1:0-3162 GCA_964438065.1 uncultured Desulfobacteraceae bacterium
AACGAAGCCCTGGCCCAGATGTTCAAGCTGTCCCTGAATGCGGATGGATTCTTCATGGAGGCCCATGCCAAACTCAGGCCGGTGGAATTCGCGACCGACGGCATCTTTTTGGCCGGCATCGCCCATTACCCCAAACCCATAGAAGAAACCATTTCCCAGGCCAAGGCCGCTGCATCCAGGGCGGCCGTGGTTCTTTCCAAGGACGTGTTGACGGTCGAAGGAGTCGTATCGCATGTCGATGAACGACTGTGCCGGGGTTGCGGAAAATGCGAAGAGGCCTGCCCGTTCAAGGCGATTGCGCTTGAACAACGCGGGAACGGCCGGATCGTCGCCCATGTGCAGGAGGCCCTGTGCAAGGGTTGCGGCGCGTGCTCCGTTGCGTGTCCCACAGGGGCCGCATCCATCTTCCATTTTGACGACCGGGAAATACTGACCATGGTGGAGTCGGCATTTGAGCAGTAAAAGCCAGGTTCCAGAAACGCGTCCGGACCCGGGATATAAAAAGGTGTTTCCCCGACTGAGTACTTTCAAGGAGAGACTTCATGTCCGAAGACTTTGAACCGAAAATCATTGCGTTTGCGTGCAACTGGTGCGCATATTCGGCCGCGGATCTGGCCGGTGTGAGCCGCTTCCAGTACCCGCCCAACATGCGCATCATCCGGGTCATGTGTTCCGGCCGGATAAACCCGAACTTTATCCTGAAGGCCTTTGACACAGGTGCGGACGGTGTGCTGGTCGCCGGGTGACACATCGGTGACTGTCATTACCTGGATGGTAATGTAAAGGCGGAAAACATGTTCCAAACGACGCTGGAACTGGCAAAAATTCTTGGCATCAATCCTAAAAGGCTGAGACTGGAATGGATTTCCGGCGCGGAAGGCGTGCGTTTTGCCGAAGTCGCCAGAGAATTTACCGAGCAGATTAAATCCATCGGACCATTATCTCTGAAAAAAGTCGCGTGAGAATGGTCTCAAGATTCTGAGGCTTTGTAATGACTGCATTAGCGGAACTGATTGACAGCACCAACACATATTTCTGCCTGGATTGCGGTGTGTGCACCGGAAGCTGCCCTGTTGCCAGGGTATTTCCGGATTTTTCACCCCGGCAGATCATCGAAAGGTCTCTTTATGAACTGGAGGAACCCTCCGACGATACCATCTGGAACTGCCTGACCTGCGCGCAGTGCAGTGTCCGGTGTCCTGCGGGCATTGACTTCCCCACTTTCATCCGCCGGATGCGTGATGAGGCCCACAACCTCGGATTTGACGGCGTCCCGGCCCACAACGGCATGCTCCAGACCATTACATCTCTCCAGACCCGGCCGAATATCCATCAAAATCGGACATCCTGGATTGACGATGGAAAGATTCGTGAAACGGGTGATTTCTTTTACTTCGTGGGATGCCGTCCGTACTACGACGTCATATTCCGGGGGATTGATGCCGGCTCCATCCAGGGGGCCCGGAATGTTCTCAAGATCCTGAATGCCTGCGGTGTGGAACCGGTGGTCAGCAACGAAGAAAGATGTTGCGGGCATGACGCCCTTTGGAACGGCAATGAGGAAAAATTCAAACAGTTGGCTCAACTGAATCTGGATGTCATTCATGCCTCAGGCGCCAAGCAGGTCATTTTCAGCTGCCCGGAAGGATACTACACATTTAAAAACACCTATCCGGAATATTTCGGGGATCTCGGTTTTGAACCCGTGCACATCCTTGACTTCCTGGCCGACAAAATCAAGGACGGCGCCATCCAGTTTGAGGAGCGGGAACAGGTCGTCACCTACCATGACCCCTGCAGGCTGGGAAGGCTGGCCGGCATTTATGATGCACCCAGAGAACTCCTCGCTGCCATGCCCGGCATTGAACTGAGAGAAATGCCGCGTTCGAGGGAAAACGCTGTGTGCTGCGGCACAACCGGCTGGATGAATTGTTCCAGTTGCTCCAAGGAAATCCAGATGCAGCGCCTTGCGGAAGCCGGTGCCACGGGCGCGGGAACCGTTGTCACCGCATGCCCCAAGTGCCAAATCCATTTCCGGTGCACCAAATCCGCCTTCGCACTGGAAATCGAGATAGAAGATCTTTTTGATATCCTGGCGGATCGTTTAGCAAGCAGCTGAAAAACTTTCGGTCATCTTAACAATACGTTTTTTGGCACAAGGAACCTGATTATGAGTAAAGACATCTTGGTTATAGGCGGAGGTATTGCCGGGATCCAGGCGTCCCTGGATCTTGCGGATATGGGTCTGAAGGTACACCTGGTTGAAAGACTTCCCAGTATCGGCGGCAAAATGGCACAGTTGGACAAGACATTTCCCACCAACGACTGCGCCATCTGAATACTCTCGCCGAAGATGCTGGATGTCGGTCGACATCCCAATATCGAGCTTCTGGCATACAGCCTGGTCGAAAAAGTCGAGGGCGAAGCCGGGGATTTCAAGGTCACTGTCCGCAGAAAAGCCCGCTATGTGGAAGAAGACAAATGCACCGGGTGCGGGGCATGCAAGGAAAAATGCCCGACAGTCGTGCCGGACGCATTCAACGAAGGTTTGGGCGAACGCAAGGCCATATACAGCTGGTTCGCTCAGGGAATTCCTTCCACCCATACCATTGATCCGGACCACTGCCGTCAGTTAAACGGAAAAAAATGCGGCATCTGCGCCAAGACCTGCCAGGCGGACGCCATCAATTTTGAGCAGGAAGACCGGATTATGGATCTTGAGGTCGGGGCGATTATTGTTGCCGCGGGTTATGACATCTTCGACCCCTCCCGGATTCCCGAATACCGTTACGGCCAGATCCCGAATGTGGTCACGGCCATCGAATTCGAACGGCTTCTAAGCGCCAGCGGACCCACCGCCGGTCATGTGGAACGTCCGTCCGACCGTGCAGTAATAAAGGAGATTGAAATCCTTGAAAAAAAGGCCCGAAAATCTTTGAAAATGCTCCGTAAATTCGAAGAAAAATATAATGAAAGCTCCTCCGAGTTTTACGCCGGTTATCAGAAGGGAGCATACGCTGATGACGAAGATCGGAAAAAATGGGCAGACAAGTACGCCGCGCATCTGGCTATCACAGAGCCGCTGGAGGCACTGAAAAAAAGAGCCGAAGGGTTTTCCGTTGCCAAAAAGCTGGCCTTTATCCAGTGCGTCGGATCCAGGGA
>CAYTJI010000297.1:0-3141 GCA_964438065.1 uncultured Desulfobacteraceae bacterium
TAATGAGATACTTGCATTTCAATACGTCCGGGATAGGCACTTCACCATAGGTATCGATGAAAGCCCGGTTTCTGCTGAGATAGCAGTTGGATTCATGGGAAATGATGTTGTAGGAGCCGTAAACCTCGGCAAACCGATCAACAAATCTGGACTGGGCATCTTCTCCGGCCAGAAAAAGCATTCCGCATCGGGTGTATTTGTCGCCAATCTTTTTGAGTTGTTCTGCAGCAAGGTCCAGTGCCTGGTCCCACGTAAGGCGCTGCCATTTCCCCTCTCCCCGCTTGCCTTTTCGCAAAAGGGGATATTTGAGCCTGTCCCGATCATAAAGCTGCATGATCCCCGCATTTCCCTTGGCGCAGAGCATCCCATGAGACTTAATGAAATAGGGATTCGGGTCCAGTTTTGTCACAACACCCTTTTCGACTCTTGCGCGCAGACCACATTTGTTCAGGCACATATCGCAAATCGAATAAACATATCGAGCTTCATCCTCTCTTGGGGGTGTCTGCGAAGGGACCAGCGCCCGAAGGACAGGTGCGTGGGCAGCCGTTGCAACAGCAGCCGTAGCGGTTCCACTCCATTTGAGGAAATTTCGGCGAGAGATTGAACAATGATCTTTAGATCCCATTCATGTTCCTCCGTTTACTCCCCGGCGCATCTCATACCCGGTCATGTCCGGTTACTGGCATTTTGCCGGAGATGGTGAATCATAGGCATGGGCATGCAGATAACTGAAAATGTCATTCAGATCCTTTTTGGACAGCTTGTCCCATTCCGCGCTGCATTTGAGCTTGCTGTGATTTTTGAAAGCCCTTTTCCACTGGGCCTGTGTTTTGCTGTTGGGGCTCAATGGCTTGGCGGGTGTTTTACTCTTTGAATTTTCAATATGACATTGGCGGCAGGTTTTCCGGAAAAGGTATTTGCCCTTACGGGGGTTGCCCTTTTTGCCGGCCATGCCCGTTGCTGCAAGACTCAGAAGAAAAAGAGTCGCGACCAAGACACCAATTATTCGTTTACGCATAAGAAAACCTCCTCTTGGTTTTGATGATGGTCCCGCAACTAATCGGATCGTCACTTTGAAATGATCCGCCCCCTCAAGTAAAACACAAGCCTGAGAAGATGCAGGATGATCACAGTTAACGAGTGATATTTTTTCCCACAATGGGATTTTTATGTCATTTTGGACGGTTAGATGATTTCTTCTGCGCGCGGCACTCGGGCCCGAACGGAAGCACGCCGAACCTGCCCCCAACTTCAATAGGATCGCCCTTGTAGCCCAGGGCGCTGAAATCAATATAGTTCGACTTTGCGTCCGAGGAGTGAAAATCTCCCTTCCTGCATAGATTCCTGAAATCAACGCCGGCTACCTGTTGGTGACATTTTCCACAGTAAGGCTGGCGGTTGAGGCTCGGGTGGCACTGGGCGCAGGAAAGAGCGCTTTTTGCCGGAAGCACTTCGTGGGTCACCTCTGTATACAGTTCCGTTTTCACAAATTTATATTTTCCGCTGTATTTCAGCCCTGATCTTTTCATTCCTTCCTCTGCTGCTTTTTCCCAATTTGCGTCTTTCCAGTATCCATCCAGAAGCTTTGGCGTAATCAAGTAACGATAGACGGCATCGCTGATCTGTTTGCCACGGTGAACTTTGAACGGATATATGCGGGAAGCAGGATCCTTGATGTCTCCCATGGGCGTTGTCAGTCCTGTAATGCTGCTTTCATTGACCCGATCACCCAGAACATACCTCTTGACCGTACCATTGTACCACCGGTAAACAGGCTTTACTGTTTGCCGCCATTTCAGGTTGCCGAACCTCTTTTCGTATGCAGGCATCCCGTACTGGTCTGTCGTTTTCTTGAAATTTTTGCCTGCCGCAGACCAGTCCCAGTCCGTTTGAAAGGGTTTCTCCTTTGCGTGAACGGGGATATGGCATGTCTGACATGCCACATGTTTGGTGTGCCGGTTCAGATGATAAACCAGCAGGTTTTTCCCGCCCACATGGGGTTCGTCCGTATGGCAATACTCGCAGGACAGGTCTCCTTCCACAATGGGGACCGAGACGCTGCGACCGGAAATCATGTGATTACGTGTTTTATGGCAGTCCTGGCAGCGAAAATTCATGCCTTTCAGATCAGTTGCCATGTGAACATCCATGGTATGCGAAGAGGCCCTCAGGTCGGGGTTCATACCGGCATGCTTTATCAGATCCGCACCCCCGGAAAAATGACAGCTGCCGCAGTTCGTTCTGTCAGGTCTGCCCACATTCTGAGCAATCCGCACGAGATCAACCCCCTTGGCCGGGATACCCGCACCGAGTGGTTCCTTTTTATAGGTCCCGGTACGGTCATGACAGACGAGACAATCGATCCTGCTCATATCCGAAAAATCAAAATTGTTATCTTTCCATCCGTATCCGATGTGACAGGAAGTGCAGGCCGCCAGGTTTCCGCTGACATTAATGCAGAAATTGTTTATTGCAAGACGTTTCTTCCCCAGATCAATACGGTTTTCGTAGCCTACCGTGTAGGGGGAGTGCCCCTGCCATTTCCAGTGCGAGGTTTTCAGCAATGCCTTTCCTTCTTTTTCATGACATGACAAACAGGATTTTGTGACGGCTAGCGGACCCGCATTTGCGGGGAGCGTTACCAGTTTTTTGTGGTCCGGTACTTTCCTCGCATGACAGGAAAGACAGTCCGTGGGGGCTCTCGTATCCAAAGTACGGGAAATAGGCCCTCTGACCATGGCGCTGTAGATGACCGGGCCACGAAAGTGCGGAACCTGCTCGGACTCCTTGTGGCAATCCATGCAGAGCTGATGGTAGGCGCCTTTCAATCCGGGAACATTGAGTTTTTTGGTGTTGAAGGGTTTGCCGTGGCATTCTGAACAGGCCGTCGGCGTTTTTTTCATTTTCCGGAGTGTTGTCATTGTGACGGGTTCACCATATTTATCCCCATCTTCCCTCGGTTGCCGATGATGGCAGATGGTGCAGTCCTTCAGCACACCGGCATGTTTTCTGTGCATGAACCTCACCGGTTCAAACAAGTCTGAATATTGGTTGATGACAGGGCTGTTCAGGATGAAAACATTTTGCGCATTGTCAATGGAGGGGAGGATTTCTTTGTGGGCCTGTATAGGAATTTTT